>DOIU01000380.1 GCA_003511825.1 Gammaproteobacteria bacterium
CTGAATCGGTGCTGGGCGATCCGAAGGCGGCGGGGCCTGTTGCGCTGACGTCTGGCCCCAATATCGTCAAGCCGACACCCACGCGCGCTTGTCCATCGGCCATCAGAGAGAGCGTTGCGGGGTTGCTCATGACGGCAGAATTGCCGGCATCATACGCCATCGCGGCGCCGCCCATGCCGCCGGCACGCGCCCCGTAAGCTTCCATGGACATGCCGTTAGTGGCGAATGCATTCGTTGCCGGTAGGGATGCGCCCAATGTGGATGCGAGTAACAAGCGCTGAACGTTGTGTGTCATATAGTGCCTCCATTTACCCTTTGTGGTTGGTAGGTGGGGCAGTGTGCTCCAGCAACTACCTTTGTAATAATGTCATTTTTTAGACCGGCGTTAGGTTTAACAGACCTCAGCGAATGACGTCAATATCGCCAAGTGTGGATACACCGTGTGAGTGTGCTGGCGCTAGGGGATATAAGGATGTCAAAGAGTTTAGGTGTGATTGGTGTTCTGCTTGCAATATCGCGAAGCATGTTGTTGTGCTGATTAGTTTCACTAAGATGCCAAAAATCTCAGTTAATGGCTAAATGCAAGTGTGTATTAATGTTGCAGTTGTTCTGTTTTTACTGCAAGCCAGGTGGCTTTCAGTCCATGTGTGCATTGGTGCGGTAGGGTTCAGTGCGTGAACCCGGCTGCTTGTGTACATGCGTCAACGGCAAATAATATTTTGCCGGTTCGAGGCGGCAATACCACATGTTCAATGCATTCGTTATTCAACGTTTTATAGAGGCCCAGTAAGTCAATGTGTGCCGGCGCTTCAGAAGCGGATGACGCGGGTTCGTTGAGCAGGACGACGCCGTGCTCAAATGTGCGGCGAAATACGCCGGGTGTCAGTTGATGTCGATCGCTTGAGGCAGGGCCGAGATTCACCTCAAAGCCCTCCCACCAATTCATCGGGTCGTCGTAACGACTGCTGCCGATATAATCCCCGCCTTCGCTGATGAGTAGCCATCCGGCGAGGCCATATTCCATTTGTTTGAGTTCAGCGAGAACGCCGAGTGTCTCGAAACCAAACACATGCAGATAGTGCAATACGTCTCGGCCGGCATTGTGGACATCATCGTTGTAATTGAAGAATGCCGATACGCTGGTTGGCCCATTGCCTCCGATAATGCCGCGGTCATTCAGGCCGCGTTCAAACGTGATGATGTCTGCGGCTTGTATTTGTGCATCCGTGTGTTTATGACCGATGGGCGCCTGAAACCACACGCTGTTGTGAATGATGGTGTGGTTGGGGAAGGCGTCGCGGATTTCCTGCACAAACGTCACGACATGGCCGGACCATGCGCTGGGTTCAATATCCGTTTCCCATACACAGTCTGGCTCGTACGGGAAATCCGCCGGTCGGCATTCGCCGTTGGAGAGTGCGCGATTCATATCCATGTTCACATCATCAACAAAGAGTCCTTCATAGCTCCCGCGTGTGAGGGCGCTGTGCATTTGCTCAATCCAAAAGCCCCGAAAGGCTGGCGTGCGCACATCTGCGGCAAACTGAGTGTGCCTGCCAAAGGCGTCGGTGGTGGGGATGTATAGTCGGTTGCCTTCGTCGTCTTTTAGCAGCCAGTCTGGCTCGGATGTGTCCTCCTCGGCGTCCATGGCTGCGTTGTACAGCGCCAAGTGTTCCGTATTCGCGGACGCGCAAATGGAGTTCGGGCTCGTGGGTGAAACCGGGCTGCTGCTGGGCGTTGTTGCCTGTGTGCAGTCGTAGATGGCGTATAGGTCTTTGTACTCAAACCCGTTGGCGTACCAGGCTGTGTCGGTGTCAAACCAGGGTGAGTAGACTTGCATGGCATCGTATCGCTCGACAAACCAATCGTGCCAGCCGGCATTGAGGCATTGGCTCGCCATGGTGTTGTCCATGATGCCGTAGGTGCGCACCTTGCCCTCGGCAGGGATCGGATTACGGGTGAAGTCGCCGGGGCGTGTCAGTACGTGTTGATGTATCGACGACAGGTGTCGGCTATCGGCGTATTCGGCCCCTATGGGTTGTACAAAAGTGATTGATATGATCAGCGATAAGGTCGTGAATGACCAGAACAGGCGAGTTTGGCGATCCATTGCAGTCCATCTCATTGCGGTTTAGGAGAGGACAGTGTATGTGGTCGTGTTTGTCCAAGGCGGTGAACAATATCCGTGCAGAGCTTACCGATATTCACACGAGAAGTGACGGATTTTCACCGTTTTCAGAAGTGGGGTTGGTTGTCGGGGGATTGCCTGAAGGGGCCGGGCTCAGGTATCTGAGCCCGGGTGTAACGGGTATTAGCCTTTATAAATGCTCAGCCCTTTGAGCAGGTTCAGTGCCTCATAGAGCTGGTAGTCATCCTCGATCAGGTTTTGAGGTTCGCCTGCTGCGCTGCCATCGCCACCTTCCTGGTCGGTATTGACGTTGGGGTTAGTCAGGTGGCCGCTGAGGCTGGATTCTGAAATCTGGCTGATGCCGCTGCCGTTATCGTCTTTGGCGAGCTTGACCAGCTCTGTCAGGATGTCAGGCTCGATGCCCTCGGCCTGGATGGAGCGGCCTTTCGGCGTGAAATACCGCGCGGTGGTCAGTTTGACCGCGCCGCCGCTGGGTAAATCTTGAATGGTCTGTACCGAGCCTTTACCGAAGGTTTTGGTGCCCATGATGATGCCGCGTTTATGATCTTGCATTGCACCTGCCACAATTTCGGAGGCCGAGGCTGAGCCGCCATTCACCAGTACGACGACAGGTGAGCCATTGAGCAGATCGCCCTTACTGGCCGTGTAGCGGAGTTTGGAATCCTGCTCGCGGCCGTCTGTGTAGACGATCATGCCGTCTTCGAGGAAGGTGTCAGAGACGCCGACAGCTGCAGAGAGTACGCCGCCGGGGTTGTTCCGTAAGTCGAGGACCAAGCCTTTGAGCGTGCCGTCTGACTCTTCTTTCAGCTTTTTGATGGCTTTGTCCAGATCTTGCGGGGTTTTGGTTTGGAACTGCGAGATGCGTACATAGCCGTAGCCTTCTTCCAGCATGCGGTTTTTAACGCTGTTCACCTTAATGATGGCGCGGACAATTTCGATATTCAGGGGCTTGTCAGCACCTTCGCGCACCACCGTGAGATTGATGGGGCTGCCCGGCTTACCGCGCATCAGCTTCACGGCTTCATTTAGCGTTAAGCCTTTGACGGGCTTGTCATCCAAGCGAATGATCAGGTCGCCACTTTTCATGCCGGCGCGCTGGGCGGGGGTGTCATCGATGGGGGCCACGACCCTGACGAAGCCGTCTTCCATGCCCACCTCAATGCCTAAACCACCAAACTGGCCGGAGGTGCCGATGCGCAACTCATTGAATTGCTCGGGGCTGAGGTAGGCCGAGTGCGGGTCCAGGCCGCTCAGCATGCCACGAATGGCGTATTCCAGGAGATCTTCGTCCGAGACATCTTCAACGTAATTGTGCTTAATGCGAGTAAATACGTCGGTGAACGTGCGTAGCTGCTCTAAAGGCAGCGAAGCGGTTTTCTCACGCGTGGCCATTACCGTATGGCCGATAGTCAAGGATGCGCCGAGGACCGTACCCAATAAAACGAGCATGATTGGACGGGATCGAACAGACATTCACTTCTCCTGCGCCGGGGGTAAAACCCGGGAATTTAGGTGTACGGGAATTGCCAGAGTGTAACACTCATGACCCTTATCGAGTCTCTAAATTACCCGTTTTTGCAAATTGCATTTGTGGATTGATCCACTGTCCGGGATCGACCGGGACAGCGTTTTCACGTATTTCGAAATACAGGCCACTGTTTTTGTGACCAAAGGTATCGCCGACAGTTGCAACAATCTGACCTTTATCAATAGTATCGCCGATATCGGTGAATAAATCCCGGTTTCCACCATAGAGGCTCATAAAGCCGTTTCCATGGTTAATAATCAATAACATACCGAATCCATTCAGCCAGTCTGCATACACCACCTCACCATCGGCGACGGCTTGAATCTCTTGTCCTTGAGGGGCGCTGATGTAAACGCCGTTCCACTTGAGCTTGCCGCCCGATTTGGATTGGCCGAACGACGCGGTCAGGGTGCCTTGCACCGGCCAAGGGAGTTGCCCCGCCTGCCCGTTGAACGCGAGGTTGCGTCGCGATGCCTTCTGCTCCAGTTCTTCGACCAGAGCTTGCAGGCGTCCGATATGGGTTTTCAGATCGGTGACTTTGCGAGATTTTGTGGCAATACCTGAATCCAGGTTTGCCAGGGTGCGCGCATGCGTTTTGTGCTCGGATTGTCGTCGATGACGGGATTGCGAGAGTTTGGTTTGCGTTGCCCTGAGCGATTTTCGGATTTTGGCGACGCGTAAATGGGTCTCGGCGAGCCGTTGAATGCTGCGCATGGACGCATGGATATCGCGTTGCTGCGCCCGCGTGTAGTAATCGGCGTAGACGGACAAACGGCTGAATTCTGAAGGGTTGTCCTGGCTGAGCAGCAGTTGGACACCGGTTTGTCGGCCCATTTGATAGGCGGAGCGCAACTGGCTGGCCAGTCGTGATTTGTGCGCGTGCGTGTCACGCCGTTGTACCACGAGCTTTTCCTCGAGCCCACGCAAGTCTTGGCCTTTGGTGTTGATCTGACGCTTGAGCCGATTAATTTTGCTGTTAAGGCGCTGGATTTCACGCGCGTGCCGTGTGAGTTCGTCTTTGACGCGAACGCGTTTGCGCTGGTCAGACTTGAGATCTTTGTCGAGTGTTTGCAATCGCCCACGGTTATCTTCCAGCTGGCGTTGGTACGCGTCGCGATCGTTGGCGTGTACGCTTACGCTTAAGCAGGCTGTCGCCAGCAATACAAACAGGCGATAAGGGATACGTGGAAGCGTCATTCTCAGGGTACAACCGGGAAATTGGCAGCGTCAGGGGTGATCAGCATGCAGGGGGGGACATCTCGACACAATATGAAAACATAATACAGAGTATAGTCTGTATT
>DOIU01000379.1:0-12646 GCA_003511825.1 Gammaproteobacteria bacterium
ACCATGGTTGGGCAGGGACGACCATCTAGCCAGGCTTGGCGATTGTGTGTGTCTATGTACAGCCCTCGGTGGGGAGGTTGTGCCGCACTGAACACCTCGCGTTGTTTCGTGCGATTCGGGGGGGCGTTGGCGTCGCATCACGCTGCTGATCCGTGCCAGCAGTTCGCGCGGTTCAAAGGGTTTAGGCAGATAGTCATCCGCGCCAATCTCCAAACCCACTACCCGGTCCGTAACATCGCCGCGTGCCGTGAGCATGATAATCGGTACATCGCAATACCCGGCTTTTGATCGTCTGATTTCGCGGCAAACAGACAAGCCATCTTGCTCGGGCAACATGATGTCGAGCAGAATCATATCGGGCTGTTCGGCGATGAGCAGCTCAAAGGCCAAGCTGGGGCGGGTTGCACAGATTAGCCGGTGCTGAAACCCGTCAAGATACATGGTGAGCGCTTCGCCGAGGGCTTCGTCATCGTCAATGAGCAGGATTTTCATGGGTGCCTCAGAGTGAGAGGGTGAATCAGCACATATATAGGCGATTTTGGGCCTTGGCAACAAATTCAGTTGACTGCATGCAGGGATTGCCTCATAAAATCTGGCAATAGACGCTGGACTAGCCCGGCATCGCATTGCTGCTATAATCGATCCCTTAAACCCCACATCGGGAGCTGTTTTTTGAAAGTCTCATCCCCCCAAGGTATTGTGCCGCTTGATAATATTCTGCCCGAAGAGCCGTTGCTCATGATGGGTGCAGGGCCGGTGCCGATTCCAGCACGCGTGGCACACGCCAATTCCATTGTGATCAATCACTTGGGTGACACCCTGGCGCGCGTGATTGAGCAAGTGAAGGCCATGTCTCACTATGTCTTTCAGACGGAGTCTCAACACATTTTGGGCGTGGCGGGACCCGGTTCGGCGGCGATGGAAATGGCGATCGTTAATTTGGTTACACTAGGGGATACAGTACTGAGTATCTGCAACGGATTCTTCAGCGGTCGCTTGGCGGAAATGGCAGAGCGCAATGAAGCCAAAGTCGTTCGCCACCAGGTCCCTGATCGAGAATCGGCTGATGTGGAGGTGGTTAAGGCGTTACTGGATCAGCACCGCCCGCGAGTATTGACGATTGTTCAGGGCGAGACCTCCAACACCGTGTTTAATCGCGATTTGCCCGAAATTTGTCGGTTGGCGGCCAGCATGGATTGTCTGGTCATCGTCGATGCGGTGTGTACCCTGAGCACCATGCCGCTGGAGATGGATGCCTGGGGTATAGATGCGATTATTACCGGCGGCCAAAAAGGGTTGTCATCAATCCCGGGTGTGTCATTGGTTGCGTTTTCGGACCGTGCCTGGGAGGTTATTACAGCTCCGGATAGGGAGCTGCGCCACTGGTGCCTTGATGCCACGCTGGCTGATCTGTTCTGGTACAAAAAGTCCTACCACTACACGGCACCTGTTTCGGGTATTTTGGCCATCCATGAAGCACTGCGCCTGATTTGCAATGAGACGTTGCCGGGGCGCTTTCAGCGCCATCTCCGGCATTCACAGGCCTTGCAGAACGCCATCGAAGCCATGGGCCTTGAATTGTACGTACCGCCTGATGCGCGGCTGAATTCGGTGGTGGGCATTGTTGTCCCCGGCGCTATTGATAGCGCAGACGTGCTGCGTCACATGTCGCGACGCTACCGCGTGGAAATTTCAGGTTCCTTTGGTCCACCCATTGTCCGCATTGGTCAAATGGGTGAGCAGAGTCGAGCGCATAACTTGTTCCGCACCGTGCACGCCCTGGGTTCCAGCATGAAGGCGCATGGCGGTTCCGTCGACTTGCCGGCAGGCGTTGCGGCATTGGAAAAAACCCTCGAAACCTTTGCTTTCGGCCCTTCAGAATAATGCCCGGGCTTCGGCGGTGCTAAGCCGCCGAAGCCCGCGCACCTCTTTTTTCACGTCATGAACTGCGGTCGCGGTTGTCCCATGCCTCAAACGGAAAAGGCTTGGTCGTTGTAAGGAAGGTGACGAAGCGTGTGATGTCGTAGCTGTAGTTACTCAGCCCCACACAAAAATCAGCAATGTAGGGGTTGGTCTTGCGTGTGAGCACAAGAAACCCGCCTTGGATGATGGCGGCCGCCAAAACAACGCCTTTCAGTAGACTATTGATCACCAAGAATAGGACGACATAGAGCAAGTGCTTCCAAGGTTCATCGTTGGCGTTGATTTCGCGCATGGGCGTGTCTCAGGTGGTTGGCGTTGTCCAGAATATATTGACGGCTTCTGGATTTTTAAACGGCAGCGTCAGCGCTTAGCAGGCGGGTAAGGGGCGTGCAGATGAGTGGGGCGCGATGGTGGGAAAAACACAGCCAAACGACCACGATGTGATCGTCTGGCTGTGTGGGCACAGCGTCGGTTGGTGTTACTTGGTACCGCGCACTTCGATTTCGACGCGACGGTTTTGGCGTCGGCCTTCTGCGGTATCGTTAGAGGCGATCGGCTGACTTTCACCCATCCCCATCACGCTGATTTGTGCGCCGCCGCCAAGGCCAGCCTCTTCGATGTACTCGCGGACTGCCATAGCGCGCTTTTCAGAGAGTTGCTGATTCAGCGTGTCGTCACCCGAGCTGTCGGAGTGGCCGATGATGGTCAGTGACGTAATACTGGCGTATGTGCCGAGCTCATCAGCAATGGCTTGCACTGCGCGCTTGCCTTCGCCGCTGAGGGATCCTGAACCCGACGCGAACAGTGTTTTGCCGCTCAGGTTCAAGACTTCGGGGGTTGCGGCAGCTGCAGCCGCTGCAGCTGCTTTTTCAGCGGCGGCTTGCTCAGCGGCAGCCCTTTCCGCTGCAGCTCTCTCAGCGGCAGCCTTTTCGGCAGCGGCTTTCTCAGCGGCTGCTTTTTCAGCTTCTGCCTTGGCAGCGGCTTCAGGATCACAGTCGATGATTTCGTTACCCTTGGTGAAAGAACCGTTGGTTGTACATTCGCCTCCGCCCGATAGCACCACGTTGCCAGCGCTGTCAGACAGATAGGCAGAGTTACTGGCGATAGGGCCTTTGACCGCCGTGCGTGATGAGCCGCTTCCTGCTGCGCAGCCGGCAAGCAGGCCTGAGGTCACGGCCATGACAATTAGATTCTTACGCATTGTATTCTCCCGGTGAGTGAGTGGTGGAGGCCGGTCCGTCGATCACATCGTTTGTGACGCAGATAGCCAGAGTGTCATTATTCACGTTCGCATTAATTTAAGCACAGAATACGCAGAAAACGCCGTTGTGCTGGGTGTCAACTTGGTTACCCTATTTCACAAAAATTTATAATTGCCCGTTTCAGGAGCGATCTTCTGAAATCATGCTGAATTTGCGTGATTTTTTCTGCATCGCGCGCGAATTGTGTCGTGAATTTTTACATCTGGATATCGGGCAGGCAGAAACCTGAAGGCGAGAGGCTCGTGCCAGCCAGTGCTGAAAATGGAGGGTGGGGTTAAACTTGCATTACTGAAGAGTTGCTCTTAGGGGCTCAGCGACAACGGTTTGCGCCAGGGCTTTGCGCGAAATGTGGCCGAGTTTTTCGCCGGCGTCATTCACTACCCAAATCGATGTCGGGTTGCTGACTAAGACGCGGCTAATCAATGTCTGGACGTCGCTGCCGGCGGTCACGGTGAGGGAATCGGCGTCGGGGGTGTTGGTCGCTAAGGCATCCTGGTTTGTTTGCATGAGCGCCTCAACGCGGAGTACCTTGATGCGATTGACGTCGGCCACAAAGCGACGCACATAGTCATCGGCAGGTCGCAGTAGAATATCTTGTGCGTTGCCCTGCTGCACCAGCGCACCATCTTTGAGTATGGCGATACGGTCGCCCAATCGTAATGCCTCATCCAAATCGTGGGTGATGAAAACGATGGTTTTGTGCAGCTCGCTCTGCAGATCAAGCAGCATGTCTTGCATGTCGGTGCGAATCAGAGGATCGAGTGCGCTGAACGCTTCATCCATCAGTAGGATATCACAATCGGTGGCCAGTGCCCGCGCCAGACCGACACGTTGTTGCATACCCCCAGACAACTGGGCAGGGTAGTAGTGTTCAACGCCCTTCAAATCCACGCGATTCAGCCAGTAGTACGCTTTTTGAGTGATGTCTTTCGTCGGCGTGTCACGACTGAGCCGCAAGCCGAATGTGATGTTCTCCAACACCGTGCGGTGTGGCAGCAGCGCGAATTTCTGGAACACCATGGTGATCTTATGTTGTCGCAACCTGCGCAGTTGCCGCGTGTTCATCGTCGTGACATCGTCGCCATCGACATGGATGGTGCCGGTTGTGGGTTCGAGTAGACGATTGAGGTGCCGAATCAGCGTAGACTTGCCGGAGCCCGAAAGCCCCATGATGACTTCGATATTGCGTTCTTGGAGGTCGAGGTTGATGTTATCCAGAGCCAAAACATGTCGGTGTTGCTTGAGCAACGTGTCTTTGTCCACTCCCTGTCGCACATGTTCGAGGGCGAGATGCGGGTTGTTACCAAAGATCTTATACAAGCCACGAATGGTGATTTTGCTGGTATTCACTGCCCGGTTTCCTCACGGTACTTTTGCAACCGTTTGCCGTAGTGCTGAGAGACTCTATCAAACACAATGGCCAATAAAACGATAGCGAGGCCGTTAAACAAACCCATGGCGAAGTATTGGTTAGTAATCGCTTTGAGCACCGGTTGGCCGAGTCCTTTGACGCCGATCATTGAGGCAATGACCACCATCGCCAGAGACATCATGATGGTTTGGTTGATACCCGCAAAGATAGACGGCAGTGCGAGTGGAAGCTGGACCTGCCGCAGCTTTTGCCAAGCTGTGGCACCAAAGGCATCGGCGGCTTCGAGCACAGCAGGGTCCACCTGGCGAATGCCTAAATTGGTGAGACGGATCATGGGGGCGATGGCGTAGATAACGACAGCGAGGGCGCCGGGCACTTTGCCGATGCCTAGCAGCATCACCACCGGGATCAGATAGACAAAGCTCGGCATGGTTTGCATGACGTCGAGCACGGGTGTCAGCACGGCACGTGCGCGATCAGAGCGGGCCATTAAGATGCCCAGTGGTAGACCGAGCGCAACCGATAACAGCGTACATACAGTGATCATGCTCAAGGTGCGCATGGTGTCTTCCCACATCCCGAAAAAGCCGATTGCCAACATGCAGATGACCACGCCTGCAACGACCCGCAGGCTTCGGCTACCCAGCCAGGCAATTGCTGCCAACAGCAAGATCACGATGGGCCAAGGGGTCGCGAGTAGCAGTTTTTCGAGGCCAACAAGAAACTGCAAGAGTGGATCAAAAAAATTCTCGATAGCTTCGCCGTAATTGCGCGAGAATTCTCGGTAGCCTAGATCAATTGATTTTTGCAGTGCGCGCAATGACTCGCGCGACATCTGTGGGAAATCCTCCAGCCAATCCACGTGAACCTCGATATTATGATGTGATTAAAAAGCCCGTCATGGTTGTGGCGGGCTCACGGATCGGATTCGGGGTTTAGCGCGCCGCTCGGATTTTCTCAGCGACATTTTTGCTGACCCAGGCTTCCCAAATGTCAGCGTATTGTGAGAGAAAATACGCTGCACCATCTTCGCCGGATGCTTGCTCCTCCGACATCCAGGCCAAGACCTGGTTCAAGTCAGCGTTTTTGAAAGCGCGTTTGCTCAGGTAGTCAAGCACGCCCGCAGGTGCCCGATCAGCAAATGACTTCACAATCGCTGTGTGCACGCGTGATTCTATCCAGCGGGTTTTCTGTGGCGTATCACAGTCTTCGCTTGCAACACAGTTGTGCCAGTTATCGGCGTCGAACGGTGCCTCGAAATCCAGCTTAACCATCGCGTATTTACCCAGCACAGGTGTGGGTGCCAAATAGTAACCAAACCAATTTTGCTCGCGCTCATAGGCCTTGGCGATAGCTCCAGAGAGGCCTGCGGCAGACCCTGGGTCAATCATGTCAAAGCCCGCTTTGTCTAATTCAAAGGCAGTGTAAAGGCTGTTATTGATGGGCTGGCATCCCCAGCCCGAGGGACAGCCGTAAAAGCCGCCGCGTGATTTGTCCTCTGGGGCGGGAAACAGTTCGGGATGTGCCAGTACATCCGCCACGGTTTTCAGGCCATGTTTCTCGGCCGTGTATTGTGGAATCCACCAGCCTTCCTCTCCGCCATCGGTGAGCACATCCACAGTGATCAGGAGTTTGTTGTCGGCGACGGCATTGTCAATCGCTTCGCGGGCTGAGTTGACCCACAATTACGGCGCGATGTCAGGTTCTGCTTTTTCAACCATTGATGTGAGCGTCGGCACGGTGTCACCGGCGACGATGTCGACCTCGCAGTCGTAACCGTGTTCGAGAATAAATTTGTCCAGATACGCGCTAAATTCAGCTGAAGCCCAATTCATATCGGCGATCGTGACCGTGCCACAGTCGCTGGCAAGCGTGCTGCGAGCGCACAGAAGAGACGCAAAACACAGCGCTAACAGAGCTGCTGTTCGGGAGTGATGCATGTGATTTCCTGATGATAAAGAGTGCAAGACGGGGATGCAGAAGGCGGCATTGCTTTGCCAAAATGGGTATAAGCACCAAGGCGTTTTATGGCGTAGCAATACGCTTCTCGATGAGAACTTGGCCTCATCTTACGGATTTAGGGCCGGAAAATCCAGATTACCCATGATTGAGGCTGCAACGTGCCTGTCCAGACAGAGATTCATGATGGTGCCACAAATGCATTATTGTTCGGATGGCGTCTGCTCTATGCGCTATGTCAGCAGTTTCTTGAGTATGGTTTCGTAGACGGAGGACAGCTGTTCCAATGACGCACAAGAGACGTGCTCATCAATTTGATGGATGGTCGCGTTGAGCGGTCCAAGCTCGATCACTTGCGCGCCTGTGGGCGCGATAAAGCGGCCATCTGAGGTGCCGCCGGAGGTGCTGAGATCGGGGGTGATGCCGCAGACCTCTTGCAGGGCTCGGCTGGCTGCGTCACTCAGTTCCGCCGGTTGGGTAAAAAACGGGTTGCCTGACAGTGACCATTCGATGACATAGTTCAAGTCATGACGTTTGAGCACGGCTTCCACACGTGCTTGCAGTTCGTCGGCAGTCACTTCGGTCGAAAAACGAAAATTCAGGCGCGCCTCAAGGTCACCCGGAATCACATTGGTCGCGCCCGTACCTGCGTTAATGTTAGACAGTTGCAGTGACGTGGCGGGAAAGTACTGATTGCCTTGATCCCATTGCATGCTGGCAAGCTCAGCGAGTGCAGGTAGTGCATTGTGTATCGGGTTGTCTGCGAGGTGGGGATAGGCGATATGCCCTTGTATGCCCATCACGGTGAGAGTGCCGTTCAGTGAACCACGGCGGCCAATTTTGATCACGTCGCCCAAGGTGTTTGTACTGCTGGGTTCGCCCACGAGGCACCAGTCAATGTGTTCGTTGCGTGATTGCAGTGTGTCTATGACCTTGCGGGTGCCATCGACCGCAGGGCCTTCCTCATCGCTCGTGATGAGCAGCCCAATAGCGCCGCGTGGTTGAGGGTGTTGGCTCAGAAAACGCTCAGTTGCGGTGATAAAGGCAGCGACTGAGCCCTTCATGTCGGCAGCGCCTCGGCCATACAGCATGCCGTCGCTAACGGTTGCCTTGAAGGGATCGAAGCGCCATTGATTTTCGGGGCCACTCGGCACGACGTCAGTATGACCGGCGAACACGAACAGCGGCCCTTCATCGCCTCGGCGTGCCCACAGGTTATCGACAACGCCAAAGCGCAGGTGTTCACAGGTGAAGTCCAACGCCTCCAGACGTTCGGCCAGCAACTGCTGGCAGCCCAGGTCATCCGGTGTGACCGAAGGGCGGTTGATCAGGTCACAGGCCAGTTGCAGTGTGGTGGAGTCTGAGGTGCTCATACGTCTTCGTCATCGCTCATGCGTTGGATAAAACAATCGTGCAAGGCGAACAGTAAACCATCGTCGTGCAGTTGTTGGCCTTGCTGGTCGGTGACAAAGAAAACGTCTTCAATTTTCTCGCCCAATGTGGTGACTTTGGCGCTGTGGACCAGGATGTCGCAGCTGAGAAAGCAACGTCCTATTCTAGAGAGAATGCCGGGGCGGTCTGCGGCCTCAATATAGATTGACGTGAAGCGGTCAGATATTTCATTGTCTATCGTGATTTTTGGCTCAAACTGAAAATGTCTCAACCGACGAGGCACTTTTTGCTGGAGGATGTCGGGCAGGGTGTCAGGGTTGGCAAGGCAGTTGTACAAACCGTCTTTAATTTGCTGAATCCTTGCGGCGTCGGCAATCGTCGTATTGTCGTACTCCAGTACGATGAAGGTGTTAAGCGCGTAATCATCCGCTGTGGTGCCTACGTTCGCGGCCAGTATATTCAGACCCAAGCGATCCAGCTCTGACACCAGCAGTGCAAATAAGTGCGCATGATCGTGCACGTACACCAGGATTTCGGTAGAGCCGCGATCGTTGTCGCGACGCAGCTTGATCAGCGGCGCGTTGCCACTGTGTGCCAATATTGCGCTGCAATGCCATGCGACTTCGTCAGGGAAATAGCGCAAAAAATACTCTTCGCCAAGTTTCTCCCATAACGCAGTGGTAGTCACGGGGTCATACATGCGTGTTTGTTGGGCAAGCAATTGCTCGACGTCCTGCTTTTTCTGCGCGATGGCCTCGTCTTTGTCGACGAGGCTGTCGAGGCCACGGTGCAGGGCTCGACTGGTGTATTTGAACAAGCCTCGCAGTAGGCTCTCTTTCCATGCGTTCCAGAGTTCGGGGTTGGTGGCGCGAATATCGGCGACGGTCAATAGATACAAGTGATTCAGGTTTTCTCGCGAACCGACTTGTTGGGCAAACTCGTTGACGACCTCGGGGTCGGAAATGTCGCGGCGCTGCGCCGTCATCGACATGATCAGATGATGGCGCACAACCCATTGCACGAGTTGGGTGTCATGCTTGTTAAATCCATGATTTTCGCAAAATGTAATTGCCAACTCTGCACCCATTTCGCTGTGGTCGCCGCCGCGGCCTTTTGCGATATCGTGAAACAAGCCAATGATGTACAGCAGTTCCGGCTTGCGGATTTGATCCATAATCAGGCTGCAGTGTGGCAGTTCATCTCGAAACTGGGGTAGGGCAAAACGTCGCAGGTTTCGGATGACGCGCGTCGTGTGCTCGTCCACGGTGTAGATGTGGAACAGATCGTATTGCATGCGCCCAACAATATTGGCAAAGTCGGGCAAATACGCAGCCATGACACCGTAGCGGTTCATGCGCCGAAGCTTGCGGGTGAGTTTGCGAGGGTCCCGAAAAATCTGCATAAACAAACTGCGCGCCTCGGGATTATCCCGAAACGCATGATCGATGCGATCCAGGTTGCTGCGGATCAGTCGGATGGTGTTCGCGCGCACCCCTTTGATTTGAGCGCTGCGTGCGTACGCCTGGAAGATTTCAAGCAGTGCTTCGGGATGGCGCTCAAAGACGCCATCGTCACACACTTCCAGGTAGCCGTTGCGAATCTGGAAGCGGTCGTTGATGGGCTCAATAACCGCCGGTTTGGATTGTTCTTGGAGGGTCTCCTGAAACTTTTGCAAGATGATTTCATTCAACCGCTGCATGTTCATGACCGTGCGATAGTAGTTCTGCATAAAGGCTTCTATCGAACGGTTTTCCGTATCATCGGTAAAGCCGAATTGATGCGCGAGATCGCGTTGGTGGTCAAACAGCAATCGGTCTTCACGGCGACCACTGATGTGGTGCAACAGGTAACGTATTTTCCACAGGAGTTGTTGGCCTTCCTGCAGCGAGATGTACTCTTCCTGGCTGATAAAACCCTCGTCAACCAGTTCCTCCAGATTTTCGGTGCCGAAGTGGCGACGACTGATCCAGCCGATGGTCTGAATGTCGCGCAGGCCGCCAGGGCTCTCCTTGAGGTTGGGCTCGAGGCGGTACGCGGTCTCGTGGAAGCGGTTGCGCCGGTTGGCCTGTTCTTCCATTTTTGCGCGAAAGAAATCTTGGGAGTTCCAGGTGTTCTCGGGTTGCAATGCTTCGGTCATCAGCTGAAAGAGCACCGCATTGCCTTCGAGCAAGCGAGCTTCGATCAGATTGGTGATGACGGTCAGGTCGTCGATGGATTCGCTGATGCATTCCTCAACCGTGCGGACACTATGACCAATATCGAGCCCCAGATCCCAGAGTTGGGTAATAAACCCGCTGATGTCGTCATTAAGCGCGCGGCTCTCGGCATCGCGC
This sequence comes from Gammaproteobacteria bacterium, assembly GCA_003511825.1. Lineage (GTDB taxonomy): Bacteria > Pseudomonadota > Gammaproteobacteria > Granulosicoccales > Granulosicoccaceae > UBA7957. The sequence goes on from DOIU01000379.1 coordinate 10,242, forward strand.
AGCAGGACCATGATGTCGACGTCTGAATTGGGGTGTAACTCACCCCGTCCATAGCCGCCAACGGCGACCAGTGCCATATTGCCACGCTGCTCTGCACTGAAAAAGGCGTCCCAAATACCCAGCAGCACATTGTCCACTAAGGCTGTGTGCAGATGAATGATCTGGCTGATCGGGGCCTTTGCGAGGTAGTGTTCGTAAATGCGCTCGCTGCCTTGCGCGAGAGCGGCTTTATAACCTGGCATGTGCTCGCCGGCTTGGGACAATGTCTGGCACAGTGTGGCGAGTTCATTGGCGGCATGCTCAAGGTTGAGCGGGGTTGTGGTTACAGCAGTCACGTCGGTGTTCGGCATACCTGAGTTTGGCGAGTGGCTATCTATTGGACTTTTACAGCGTCCAATGATCCGTAATGGTGAACAGCTCGAAGCCATCGTCGGTGACCGCGAGCGTATGCTCCCATTGCGCCGACAAACTGTGGTCTTTCGTGACAACGGTCCACTCATCATTGAGCAGTTTGACATGGCGCCGACCCAAATTGACCATGGGTTCAATGGTGAAGGTCATGCCGGGCTGCAGCATTGGGCCTGTACCCGGTTTGCCGTAGTGCAAAACTTGAGGGTCCTCATGGAAGTTGCTGCCGATGCCGTGACCGCAATACTCACGGACGATTGAGCAGTGCTGTGACTCTGCATAGCTTTGGATTGCATGAGCCACATCACCCAAGGTTGCGCCGGGGCGAACCTGCTCTATGCCGCGCTTCATGCTCTCGTAAGCGACATCGCAGATGCGCTTGCCCTTTACGGTTGGCGGACCAATGTGAAACATGCGACTGGTATCACCGTGCCAGCCGTCTTTAATGACGGTGATGTCGATATTGACGATATCTCCTTTTTTCAGCACCTTGGGGCCAGGGATACCGTGGCAGACCACGTGGTTGACCGAGGTGCAAATCGATTTTGGGAAGCCGCGATAATTCAGAGGGGCGGGTGTCGCGTGATGCTCGTTTACAATGAACTCGTGGCAGATACGGTCCAGTTCTTCCGTGGTGACACCCGGCACAACATGCGGGCCGATCATGTCGAGCACTTGTGCTGCCAAGCGGCCGGCGATGCGCATTTTTTCCAGTTCTTGCGGCGATTTAATGGAGATAGTCATGATGTGTTACGAGTTGCTTCTTGAATGGTCTACGGGCAGAAAGTGTACACAAATCTGCTTGCAAAGGCCGGACAATTGTTGAAAACCTGAATCGAATCGGCCCGATAATTGTATTTGCCGGCGCGCTATGCTATAAAGCGCAGCGCATTTGCACCTCGGGTCGGCTACTTACACAGTCAGCCACTCGAGAAATTCACACGCCTGTCTTTAAAAGTGCTGTCGGGTGCTCTCATGAAAGTGGGGGTTGGCAGGGCATACAGGCGGAGGCTCAACCCAATCCCAGAGGATTAAAATGTCTAAAGTTACCATGCGTCAAATGCTGGAAGCCGGTGTTCATTTCGGCCACCAGACTCGTTACTGGTGCCCAAAAATGGCACCTTATATTTTCGGCGAACGCAACAAGATTCATATCTTTAACCTGGAATCCACGCTGCCCATGTTCCAGGACGCGCAAAACTTCCTGGGCAAACTTGCCGGCAACAATGGCAAGGTCTTGTTTGTTGGCACCAAGCGCGCCGCACGCGATGCCGTGCGCGAAGCGGCTGAAGCCTGCAACATGCCCTACGTGAACCGCCGTTGGCCCGGTGGCATGATGACCAACTTCAAGACTGTCAAGCAATCTGTTAAGCGTATGCTTGATCTTGAGACCACGCTCAGCCAAAAAGGCAATGAGCGTTTGAGCAAGAAAGAAGCCCTGACACTAAGCCGCGAGCTTGAGAAGCTCGATAAGAGCTTGGGCGGCATTCGTAATATGGGGCGTCTGCCCGATGCGCTGTTCGTTGTTGATGTCGGGCATGAGAAAATTGCTGTGGCCGAAGCGCGCAAGCTCGGCATACCCGTGGTAGCGATTGTGGATAGCAACAATTCACCGGAAGGGGTGGATTATGTCATCCCCGGCAACGATGATGCGATTCGTGCCATCCAGCTTTATGTTAATGGCATCGCTGATGCCGTACAGACCGGCAAAGCCGTTGGTAGTGCGCGCAGTGATAATGAGTTTGTTGAGGTGACTGAAGAAGACAGTGAGGCGACGGCCAAGCCCGCTGAAGAGGCACAGCCCGCCGCTCAGGCCTGAGTCGCCGCCGACTGACCCAACCGTAAAACCGGCCGTTCAGGCCGGTTTTGATTTAAAGAACCGAATTTTTTAAGAGGATTTTCAGGCATGCAAATTACGGCAGCAATGGTTAAGGAACTGCGCCAGCGCACGGGTGCTGGCATGATGGAGTGCAAGAAAGCGCTGAGTGAGTCCGAAG
>DOIU01000379.1:12959-13243 GCA_003511825.1 Gammaproteobacteria bacterium
AAAGCGCTGAGTGAGTCCGAAGGTGATATGGATAAAGCCATCGAGCAGATGCGTATTGCGGGTCTCGCCAAGGCTGATAAGAAATCTGATCGCACGGCGGCCGAAGGGATTGTTGTGATCACGCTGTCTGACGACGAAAAAAATGTTTCTATGGTTGAAATCAACTCTGAAACTGATTTTGTTGCCAAGGGCGATGATTTCCGTGGTTTCGCTGATGCGGTAGGTGCGGCGGCGCTCGCTAACACCCCCGCCGATCTCGATGCGCTGAATGCCGGTGAAATCGA
>DOIU01000227.1 GCA_003511825.1 Gammaproteobacteria bacterium
TCGGCATGGTGATGGGGGTGCTCGGCGCGGTATCAAAGGGTGCGGCGATGGTTTTTCCGGGCGAAGGTTTCCAGGCGGAGCAGACCTTGGACGTGATTGCGGCTGAGCGGGGGACGGCCCTGTATAGTGTGCCGACCATGTTTATCGCGATGCTGGAGCAGCTGGAGGTCTGCCATCGAGATATGAGCAGCCTGCGCACGGGCATCATGGCCGGATCACCGTGTCCGATTGATGTCATGCATCGGGTCAATGATGTCATGCACATGCGTGAGGTCACCATTTGCTACGGTATGACGGAGACCTCACCGGTATCGTTCCAGAGCTTTACCGACGACCCCATTGATAAGCGCTGCGAGACCGTCGGGCGTGTGCATCCGCATTTGGCCGTGAAGATCGTCGACCCCGATGGCAATACCGTCCCGGTCGGGCATAAGGGCGAACTCTGCACCCGAGGGTATGCCGTCATGCTGGGGTACTGGGAAGATTCGGCGGCGACCGACAGCAGTGTGATCGATGATTGGATGCATACCGGTGATTTGGCAACCCTGGATGCTGATGGTTACTGCACGATTGTCGGGCGTGCCAAAGACATGATTATCCGTGGCGGAGAGAACATCTATCCGCGAGAAATTGAAGAGTTTTTGATTCGCCACCCCAAGGTGATGGATGCACAAGTGTTTGGGATTCCCGATGACATCTACGGTGAGCAAGTCTGTGCCTGGGTAACGCATAAACCCAACACAGAGGATATTGCCGGGGGTGAGCTGATTGAATACTGCAAGGGCAAGATCGCCCACTTCAAACTGCCAGCCCATGTGGTGGTGGTCGAGTCTTTGCCGATGACCGTGACCGGCAAGGCGCAGAAATACATCATGCGTGAGAAAATGCAGGAGATGCTCTCCTGCGACGCTCACGCTATATCTAATCGCACAGCATAAACCCATTTTGAGGAGAGTAAATATGATACGTACCTTGTCTGCATGTGCAGTGATGGCAGGTTTGGTCGCCGCAGTACCGCTTGAGGCTGGAGCCGAGGTTGAGCTTGAGACCCTGACCGTTGAAAAGTCCATTAAAGAAGGGCCCAATGTGTTTCTCGTTGACTGGGGCATCAATGTGTCCTCCAAGATCACCGTGTTGGGCGCGGATGATTTGTCCATGAAGGGCAATATGGGGGCCGGTGCTTTCGCTCAGGCGGTGCTCTCGGCCGATGGCAACACCTTGTACACCGCTTCGGTCTATTTGTCGCGCTATACCTACGGTGACTTGACGGCCGTGATGCACGAGTACGATGTTGCCACGCTGACGGCGCGTCGGGAGTTTGTCATCTCTGAAAAACTCGCTCAGGCTGAGAGTCAGCCCGCCTTGCTGGCACTGACGCCTGATGAGCGTTTTATGATCGTGCAAAACGCAACCCCGGCAACATCGGTTTCTATCGTCGATCTTGAACAAGGCAAAGAGATTGCGGAAGTGCCGACGCCCGGATGTTGGGGGGGAATTCCTGCCATCGACGCAATGCAGTTCACCGCCTTATGTGGCGATGGCACGATGATCAGCCACAGTTTTGACGGCAAAGGCGGATTCTCCGACCCGGCTCGATCGAAAGTGGTTTTTGATCCAGAAGCGGATGCACTCTTTACCAACCCTATCCGTAATAAAGACGGGGATTTGGTGTTCATGTCCTTCAACGGCAATTTTTACGTCGTTAAAGACAGCAACGGTGCGCCAGAACTCATCGGAAAACACGCGATTGGCGGCGCTGATGCGGGATGGGCGCCTGGCGGGTCTGAGGTGATGACCTATCACGCACCGACCGACACCGCGTTCATTTCGATGCACTCAAAAGCTTATGACGGTAGCCACAAGAACGGTGCTGAAGAGATCTGGGCCGTTGATATGACGACCATGAAGCTCGTCGGTCGGATCAAGGGTCATCATGAAAATTCCGTCTACATCACTCAGACGGAGCAGCCCACACTGTTTGGTTCAGGCGAGAGCGGTGGGATATCCAAGTACACCATAGGCTTTAAAGGTGGCCAGGTTAGCGGTGAAAAAGTCGGTGATTTTGGTGGTTTGGCATTTTTTCCCACACTTGTATTTGCGACGCAATAGTCATGACGAGCTTATCGACGCATATTGAAATTTGCCTCGTGACACTGTTGTTTATGATTATTGCGCGAGCGAGTTGGCACAAGTTCACTGACTTTTATGAGGCGGTGGGTTTTGCTCAGGACTATGACGTTGTCCCCGCCGCCTGGACACCGCTTCTCGTTCGCGCTCTGGCAATAGTGGAAGCGAGTACGGCTTTGGCGCTGATTGTGCCCGCCTCTCGGGCATGGGGTGCCCTGATCGCGGGCACATTTTTTTTCGTCTACTTGCTGCTCATGGTGCATGCGCTTGGGCACGGCAAATCAACCATTAACTGTGGCTGTGGCGGCGCGCCGCAGCCAGTATCGCAGATGACGCTGTTGCGCAATATCACCTTGATCGCGATGGCCGGCGTGATTGCCGTTGCACCACCAGGCACCATTGAGTCCGGGGGTATCGTCATC
>DOIU01000555.1 GCA_003511825.1 Gammaproteobacteria bacterium
CTGCAATCACCTGGCAGCAGTGCGTGGAAAGCACCGTCGTATTTGAAGGTGAAAGCGGGCAAATGTGCACAGTAATCTGGTAAAGTAGGGTCTAGACTAATAAGGGTCCATCAACACACAGCACACGCAGTCAATCCAAAAACGTCAGCATGTGATTGATGGACCACCTGTGCTGCGCCCTAATAACAACAACCCGGTGTGAACGCCGTGATCACAGACAACGCGCCCAAGGCATTGTGATCAGCCAGCTCACACAACCCGCAGCATAAAGCGTTGAGGCAGTTCTCCGTTAGTGGCTGCGCCCATCCAATCGACATGCGCATCCTGACCTGCCTCGAGCTGTCTATGACATCGAAGAGGAGAGATTATGGAAACGGTGCCCGAGCAAACGCGTCTTCACATCCCGATCCCGTCCAGTCGTCCTGGCGAGCAACCCGATTTTAGCGATATTGAAGTCCCCAACGCCGGCTCGGCAGAACGCCCTGACGAAGGCGTTGACCCGCGCGAGATACCCGAACTTGCGAGTACGTTAATTCGTGTCCTGAATAAAAAACACGAGGCCGTCGGGCCCTGGGCCATGGACATCCCCGTCGACACCTTGCGCCGTGGCCTGCGCTACATGCTGACCGTGCGCGTGTATGACGATCGCATGTTTCAGCTGCAACGCCAGGGTAAGTTGTCGTTTTACATGAAAAGTACCGGCGAAGAAGCCGTCTCCGTCGCTGCGGCATTGGCGTTGCGCTCGGGGGATATGTTTTTTCCGTCGTACCGGCAGCAGGGCTTGCTGATCGCACGCGATCGCTCCTTGGTCGACATGATGTCTCACTGCCTGTCTAACTCTCGCGACAGCGCCAAAGGGCGACAAATGCCCGTGATGTATACCTGGAAAGAAGGCAATTTTTTCTCGATTTCTGGCAACCTCGGCACCCAGTTACCGCAAGCCGTCGGCTGGGCAATGGGTGCGGCCTACAAAAACCAAGACCACGTGGCTGCCGGCTGGGTCGGCGACGGCACCACCGCCGAAGGTGACTTCCACTACGCACTGACCTTTGCCTCTGTGTATCAGGCACCCGTGATCATGAACGTGGTCAATAACCAATGGGCCATCTCCAGCTACCAAGGCGTCGCCGGTGGTGAGCACGCCACCTTCGCTGAACGGGGTCTCGGCTATGGCTTGCCTGCCCTGCGGGTGGATGGCAACGATTTCCTCGCGGTGTATGCCGCCACCCAATGGGCCGCCAAACGCGCGCGGCAGTTGGACGGGCCAACCCTGATTGAACACTTCACCTACCGCGTTGAAGCACACTCCTCCAGCGACGATCCGTCGCAGTATCGGCCTCTGAGCGAAGCCTCCGAATGGCCATTGGGGGACCCGATTGAGCGCCTGAAAAACCACCTGATTAACTTGGGCGAATGGAGCGAAGAACAACACCAGGAGTTGTATCAAGAAACGGTTGAGAAAATCCGCGCCGCTTATGCCGAAGCCGAATCCTACGGCACACTCACCGATGGCCCACGCCTGTCGCGCAGTACCATGTTTGAAGACGTGTACAAGGAACCGCTGCCCCATTTGCAGCGTCAACGTGCGCAGATGCTGGAGGATTGAGCCATGGCGACCATGAACATGATTCAAGCCTTGAATTCCGCCATGGACATCGCGCTGCGACGCGACCCCAACACCCTGATCCTCGGTGAAGATGTCGGTTACTTCGGCGGTGTATTTCGGTGTACCGCAGGTTTACAAGAAAAACACGGCCTGCATCGCGTCTTTGACACGCCGATTTCTGAGGGTGGCATTGTCGCGGTGGCCATCGGTATGGGCGTCGCCGGGTTGCGACCCATTGTCGAAATACAATTCGCTGACTACGTGTACCCGGCGGTTGACCAGCTGGTGAGCGAGCTGGCGCGCTTGCGTTATCGATCGGGCGGCGAGTATTGGGCACCGTTAACCGTGCGCATGCCGTGCGGCGGCGGCATCCGCGGTGGACAAACCCACTCACAAAGCCCCGAGGGTATCTTCACCCATGTCTGTGGACTCAAAACCGTCATCCCCTCCAACCCTTACGACGCCAAAGGCATGTTGATCAGCGCCATCGAAGACGATGACCCGGTGATTTTCCTGGAACCCAAACGGCTCTACAACGGCCCGTTTGACGGCGACCCCAACAAGCCGGCTGTCAGCTGGGAAAAATCCCCTCAGGGCGAGGTACCGGAAGAACACTACACAGTCCCGCTCGGCAAAGCGGAAATCGTTCGCCCCGGTCTCGCTGCGACCGTCGTCACTTACGGCACGATGGTGCATGTGGCTAAGGCGGCCGCCGAACATGCCAACATTGACGCCGAGATCATCGATCTGCGCAGCCTGGTACCGCTGGACATCGACACCCTTGTCGAGTCGGTCAAACGCACCGGGCGCGTGGTGGTCGTGCACGAAGCCACCCGCACCAGCGGTTTTGGCGCCGAGCTGTCTGCACAAATTCAAGAGCACTGCTTCTGGCACCTCGAAGCGCCGATCGAGCGCGTGACCGGCTGGGATACGCCCTACCCGCATGCTTTTGAGTGGGATTACTTCCCGAGTCAGAAACGCATTGTCGATGCCTTGAAACGCACCTTGGGGGTGTAAGATGGCGTATTACAGCTTTACGTTACCTGATGTCGGTGAAGGCATTGTCGAGGTCGAAGTGAGTGACTGGATGGTTGCGGTGGGTGATGTCATCTCCCAAGACCAACCCATCGCCGAAGTGATGACGGACAAAGCCACCGTGGAAATCACTTCACCCGTTGCCGGCAACGTGGTCAGCATCGCTGGAGAAGCCGGCACGATGCTGGCTGTTGGCGCCGAGTTGGTCGGGATTGAAACAGCCGGCGACGATAGCCCCACCGCATCGCCCGCTACGGCGGAACCCGAACCCCCGCGTCCCGCGGAGGCAACGCCCCCCCCTGCTGCCGGCGTCGATCACTCCAGTGATGCAGACAGTGGCGTGCCGGTCGCCGAGCCTCAGACACCACCTGACACGACCGAGACAACCCCGCCGTCGGTCTTTTCCCATGAACGCCCTGCCGCCGGCAAAGTCTTGGCCTCACCGGCGGTGCGACGACGCGCCCGCGAAGCCGAGATTGACCTGCACAAAGTCGCCACTAGTGATTCGAGCGGCCGCGTCGGCCATCAGGATTTGAATGCGCATATCGCAAGCCTGGGTGAATTGGCCATCGGTGGCGTACGCAAGGTGCGCACAGGCACCACGCAAATCCCACTCAAGGGTCTGCGTCGCATCATCGCCAAGCAAATGGAGACCAGCAAGCGCAACATTCCGCACTATTCGTATGTCGAAGAGATTGACCTGACAGACTTGGAGAGACTGCGTAACCATCTCAACGCCAACCGCAGCGACACGCAGTCGCACCTTACCTTACTGCCGTTTTTTATGCTGGCCATGGTGAGGACGACACGGCTGTTTCCGCAATGCAATGCCCATTACGACGAAGACAGCAGCACGCTCAAACAATACAATGCTGTCCACCTCGGCATGGCGACCATGACCGACGATGGGCTGAAGGTCCCGGTGTTGCGTCATGTGGAGGCAATGGATGTGTGGCAGTGCGCGGCGGAGATCAAGCGCCTGGCAGACGCTGCACGGGATAACTCGATCGCCTTGGCCGAGCTCAGTGGCTCCACCATGACGTTGACCAGTCTAGGCTCACTGGGCGGTATCGCCAGCACGCCGATCATTAACCATCCGGAGGTGAGCATCATCGGCATCAACCGTGCCGAAGAGCGCGTGATGGTGCGCGACGGCCAGACCGTCATTCGCTATATGATGAACCTGAGTGCGTCTTTTGATCATCGGATCGTCGACGGCCACACGGGGGCTTCGATGGTGCAGCACATGAAGTCGTTAATAGAGTACCCAGCAACCCTGTTTATTTGAGGACGATGAGGCCACTGCTGCCGACAGCCTCACTCGTGAATGCCGCACTCGCGCTTGAGCCCGTGGAAGCGGGTCTCTTCAACGCTCATGCCGGGTAACAACGGCTGGCTGGTGTGCACATCGCCGACCGACATATAGCCCTGCTCCCACAGCGGGTGGTAGGGCAAGTCGTGGCGAGTGAGATACCGATGAACATCGCGGTTGCTCCAATCAATCAGCGGATGCACCTTGAAGCGGCGCTCCTGCGCGCGCAACACGCCCAGATCTGACCGGCTGCGAGACTGCTCGCGACGCAATCCCGCGAACCAGGTTTCAGCACCCAGTTCGCGCAAGCCACGCCGCATCGGCTCGACTTTGTTCATTTGGTTGTATTGCTCAATCCCTTCCAGGCCCTGCTCCCAGAGCTTGCCAAAGCGCGTCTCTTGCCAAGCCGGGGTGGTTTGCGGCGTGAACACTTGCAAGTTCAAGTGGAGACGCTTATCCAGGTCTTCAATAAAGCGGTAAGTCTCCGGAAACAGATAGCCGGTGTCGATCAGCAACACGGGCATGTCCGGCACAATTTGCGTCGCCATGTGCAGCAATACCGCACTCTGGATACCAAAGCTCGAACTGAGCACATGGCGACCGGGCAGATGTTCCAGCGCCCACTGCAGCCTCTGCTCAGCGTTCAAGGCTTCAAGCTCGCGATTCATTGATTCCAGGGGGCGTCCCTGAAACACATCGGTAACGGCGATTTCACTTTGCATGGCGGTTCTCTGCCGAATGGGCGTAGGGTTGACGGCAATCTCGACTGGCAGACAGTTTGGTCTTTGGCCTTTATCTTGTAAAATGATTAATCCTACTAACCAATTATTTTTCTTGATATGGAATTGCGCCAACTACGCTCCTTGCTCGCGCTGCGCGAATGCGGATTTAACGTGACCGCCGCCGCACAGCGGCTGCACCTGGTCCAATCAGCGGTCTCCCAACACCTCACGCGCC
>DOIU01000198.1 GCA_003511825.1 Gammaproteobacteria bacterium
TCGCTGCGCCTGAACCACCTCTCGGTCTCGGAGTTTTCAGCCATGCTCGAAGAGCTCGGCATCCTGGACACGCGCTTCTCCTGGCGAAAAGCCAAGTCTGACCAACTTGTATACTTCTCTGGCCCTGAGCGCTTTATTGCGCTGGTGATGGAAATGGCAGACGTCCTCGACGTGAAGCAGCCGCTCAAACCCACTGCGCGCGCACGCCGAGAGGGCCCCGCTGTGTATCGTTGGGAGGACGATTCTGGGCACATTCGCTTCAGCACCAAAAAGCCCAGCACCCAGAGCAAAAGCCTAAAAGCCAAGCCCGTGTCACGCCCCAAGAAAACCGTGCGCCATGAGCTGCGTAAACCCGCACGCAAGACACAACCCGTCTCCACTCGCGTGATCAAGCCATGAGCGGTTTTGTCGTTAAGATCCTGGCCGGCCCCCATGCGGGTGCGCAAATAGCGCTGGCGCAGGGCAACTACCTGATTGGCACCGCCGAAGACAACGACTTGGTCTTTAGCGACCCCGCGCTCGCGAAGCACCACGTCAAGCTGATTCTGTCTGACTCCGGTTTTGCGATCAAACCCCTGGCGATGCCCGTCTTCCTCAAGGGCAAACCCCTCGCCGACGGCGGAGGCGTATTCAGCCCCTTTGATATCATCACCGCCGGCGACACGCATCTCGCTGTCGCCGCAGCCGACGCGACCTGGCCCGCGTCCCTACCCTTGCCAAAAATCCGAAAAAAAGCGCACGACAGCGCCCCGTTGCAGACGGGAGAGGTGCCTCACGCAACCACGCGCGCGGGCCTTAATCGCTGGTGGCTCGCAGCTGCCTGCGTGTGCCTCGCATTGGGGTACGGCTTGCGTCACAGCTGGCAAACGGATATGCCGATCATTTCCAAAGAGGCGCAGTTAAGCACCTTACTGGATGATATGCCGCTGTATGACCTCAAGATCCTCAAGCAACCGGACGGCAACGTTAGACTCACCGGCTATGTACCCCACAGCCGCGATCTGGCCACGCTCAAAACCCGCTTGCAGGCATCCCATCTGCCCATCGTGAATCGCGTCACCGCAATTGACGAGGTCAAGACGGCCACAGAGCGCGTGCTGGCCGCCATCGGTTACCCAGACCTGGTGGTGATGGCCACAACCGAAACACCCGGCGTCATTGAGGTCAGCGGTTTTGTGGATGACGATTCGGCGCGTCGGCGTATCGTAGACACCTTGCGTTATGACATACCGGGCATCAAAAACATTGAAGACAGCGGCATCGAAACGCTGGAGCAACGCCTCGCCTACCTCAAGCAAGAAATCAAAGACTCTGGATTGGCCGACAGCATCACGGCAGCCAGCAAGAATGGCGCGCTGCACGTTACCGGCGAAGTCTCCTCGTTGGAACGCGAGCAATGGCAAAGCATTGAGGATATGTTCATCGCCAAGTACGGCGAAGCGCCCGCACTGGAAAACAGCTTCACTCGCAAGACCAACGCGTTCACGCTCAACTTACGCTCCGTCAGCATTGGCAAAACGGCGTTCCTGACCACCCAGAATGGTAAGAAATTCATCGAGGGCGCGCACATCAAGGATGGATACACCATCAAGTCCATCTTGCCCGGCAAAATCGTGCTATCAGGCAATGGCGGCGAGATTGACTACCACTACGGGCAAAAGGCCAACAACTAGCAGCCTTTGAGCATGCGCTACGCCAGCTTGCGCAGAATCTGCGCAACCGGGCCAATCGCGATATCGGGGATGTACTGGCCGATACGGCCTTCATCAATCAGGAGGTTGACCACCGCTGCGTCTTCGACCACGGGCAGTTTCTCCTGTTTGGCAACCTTGACCATTTGCCGCGCAACCGCCTTGCGGCCAATCGCCATAATCAGTGGCAGTGGCGTGACACCCTGCTCATACCGAACCGCAATACATTTATCCACATCGGTGATCAATACGCGTGATGCTTTCAGCTTGTCTTCCAAACTGTTCATCACCAGCTCTTTGTGCTCTTGCTTGCGCTTGCCTCGGATCAACGGATCACCCTCGGCATCTTTGTGCTCACGCTTGACTTCTTGCTTGCTCATCATCTGCTCTTTGATGAAAAACGCCTTCTGCATGGCAATATCGATGATGGTAATCGCGAGCAGCAACGGCACCAAATAGGCAATCAAGCGCCACGTCAGGTTCTGCATCAACGCGGTTTGGCAATCGATATCGCAGTTAGAGATGTCATGAACAAGGTGCGCCAAGGCGTCATACACCATCAGGCTGACAACCACCGAAATCGCGATGATTTTGAGCACAGACAACCCAGTATCGCCCAGCGACTTCTTAGAAAAGATGCGTTTGAAACCACTGGCGGGATTCACTTTTTCCATTTTGGGAATGATCGGATCAAACGCCAATAAAAAACCAAACTGCGCCACATTCGCAATGACCGTAAATACAAACAGCACCGCCACGAACGGAATCACGATCCAATACAAGGCGCTGGTAATCACTTGATGCGTGACGATCTGCAGGCCGTCTTCAAACGGCAAGCCGTATACCGATGCAGGCAACAGCACCGTTTCTTTCAAGACCTCCATTAACCAATCCCAACCGATCCAGAAATAGCAGGCGGCCACCAGCAAACTGAGGGTTGAGGCAACCTCCTTACTCTTGGCGACCTGGCCTTTTTGACGCGCATCTCGCAGCTTTTTGGGGGTGGGTTTTTCCGTTTTGCTGGCGGTATCTCCGCTCACCGCATCACCTCCGACAACTCGACAAAAATGCGCGTAAACTGGAAGAGGTCTGCTTGCAAATAGTGAATCAGGTAGCCAATGTAC
>DOIU01000376.1 GCA_003511825.1 Gammaproteobacteria bacterium
GGTCGCGACTGGACCCCAGATCAGTGATTGCCCACCCAGACCCGATGCCAGTGAAAACAAACCTGCCACTGTGGTAAGTGACGTGATCAGAATAGGAACGACGCGGCGGCGGGCGGCATACAGCGTGGCATGCAGGACGCTCATACCCTGCGACACACGCTGATTGGCGGCGGATATCAGCACGATGGCCGCGTTGACGGCGATGCCTGCCAAGGCCACCACGCCATAGAGGGTGAACAAGCTCAACGGGTTGGCCGTGATCAGCAAGCCGGCGACCACGCCCGTAAAGGCCATAGGTACCGTGGCCAAGATCAGCATCGGTTGGAAGTAGCTGCGAAACTGCGTGCCGAGGATGGCGTACATCAGCAATACCCCAAACAGCATCAGCGAAAAAATAGCGTTGAGGCTTTCCTGGATGTCGTCCAGCTCGCCGGTAAAGTCCAGGTTAACCGCAGGATAGTTGTGCTGTATCTTGGCCCATTCAGACTTGAGGTAATCGTTTGCCGCTACGGTGTCAATCTGTTCTTTGTCAATTTCTGACTCAACGGTGATGGTGCGGCGAAAGTCGTAATGGCGAATGTTGCCCAAGCCGATTTGGTAGGTTTTTTCCACCAGCGTACTCAGTGGCACCCTGCTGCCGTTCGGTGACGGCACGCCGATCTGTAGGCTCTGATCGACGCTGGCCAGCTCCGCAGGTTTGGCGCGCACACGTACGTCGAGGGTTTCGCCGCGGTCGCGCATGCTGGCGACAATCTCGCCGTCAATCATCAGGCGCAGTGCGCGCATGATTTGCTCGGGGATAATCCCGCTCGCTTGCGCCGCGTCGGTATCAATGCGCAGCACCAGCTCGTTGAGCCCCGGACTGTCGTCATCGGTAATGTCGCGCGCGAAACCGGCGTCTGCAAGCAATTGCTTAACCTCTTGAGCCGCCGTGCGGATTTGGTCGATGTCGTCGCCGCGCACCTTGACGCTGATCGGTTTTGATGTCGGCGGCCCGCCCGAGATTTCCATAAAGAACACTTTGTTCGGGCCGGAGAAGGACAACACCTCTTCGCGCATGGCGTCAACCACATCGCCGACAGGGCGCATGGTTTCTGTTTTTGGTCTCAGTGTGACCAGGATTTGCCCGTAATGGTCGCCAATAAACGGGGCCGTCTCTGTGAACATCCGACCCGCGTAGCTCACCACGCTGCGCACCTCATCGTCACGCAAGTAGCGGTTGACGATGACTTCAAGGTTGCTCACGTTGGTCATGGTTTCTGTCAAGGGAGTGCCGTTGGGCATCTCGATGCTGACATAAAACAGCCGAGCCGGGTCGGATGCAAAAAAGTCCGTCTTGACCAGAAAGTGTTTGAATACCGGGTGACGCGCGAGCTCGGGGTTGGTTTGGCCGGCGAAAGCGGCAAAGACCGAGAGCACGAACAGCATCACGATGGAAGTGAGTAGCAATTTAGGGTGTCGCATGCTGCGGATCAGCATCCGGGTATAGCGCAAGCGGATTGCATGCAAAAACTTTACGCGCATGCGTTGCACGCGACAGGGGTTGGCAAAATTCAGGCGCGCCGCGAGCACGTGGCTCGGTAACATCCAGAAGGCTTCGATCAGGCTGATGGCGAGGGCGGTGGTGACAACCAACGGAATCACCATCATAAACTTACCCAAGATCCCCGGCAGCAGCATCAATGGCAAGAACGCCGCGATGGTGGTCAATACCGCTGTTGTGACCGGCGCGGCCACTTCAGAGAGCGTGTCCAGGGTGGCGTGCATGCGGTCATAACCGCGCTGCAGCCGAAAATAAATGCCTTCGACCACCACGACGGCGTCGTCCACCAGCATGCCCAGGCTGATCACCACCCCCAGCAGCACGGTCACGTTCAAGGTTTGCCCCATGAGCTGCAGCAGCCAGAACGTCCCCGCAAGAATAAAGGGTATGCCGATGGAGGTAAAAAACGCGATGCGAAATCCCAAGAACACCCACGCGACAAGCATGACAAACAACAGCCCGAGTGCAGCATTGGTTTGCATAATGTTCAGCGCATTGCGCGTGATTTCTGTTTGGTCGTCGGCAACGAGCAGCGCGACGCCTGTGCGATCGGCGAGCGTATTGCGTTGATCAACGTAGGCGTTGAGGCGGTCGACCAAATCCAGCGTGTTACTCGATTCTTTTTTGTTGATGGCCAGGACCACAGCCGGTTTGCCCCGGAGGTTGGCCAAAAAGCGTGGCTTTTCGCGGCTGCGGGTGACATCAGCGACATCGCCCAAGCGCACCTCGCCTTGCGCTGTCACGATCGGCAGACTGGCAAGCCAGGCCGGGTCGCTGTCTGTGCCTTTAATCCGCACGGACCAGTTTTGCGTGCCCACTGCCGCAGAACCGGCCGACAGATCTCGGAAATACAAGCTCACCGTCTCTGCGACATCCACAGGGCTGATGCCGATGCCTTCCAGATGGGCGGGATCAAATTCAACATGCAACTCTGGATTTTGCAGGCCGATGGTCAACACGCTGTCGACCCCTTGAATTTGCTCCAGATCGGTTTTAATCAGCTCAGCGTGGCGGCGGAGGTTCTCATCGTCAGCCTCGCTTGATACCACAATG
Source organism: Gammaproteobacteria bacterium (assembly GCA_003511825.1). GTDB lineage: Bacteria > Pseudomonadota > Gammaproteobacteria > Granulosicoccales > Granulosicoccaceae > UBA7957. The sequence goes on from DOIU01000376.1 coordinate 2,597, forward strand.
GTGGCACTCGGAAAGGCGTTTGCCGTCGTGATCTCCATGATTCGTGGAGAGAGCACCTCTTCGGGCAGGTCGGCCTCGGCACTGGTGATGTTTCGACGCAGTTCCGCAACACGTTTGTCAAACACGCGTTCGCTGATATCCTCAAAGCGCACCAAGACACTGGAGAAGCTTTCGCGACTGTTACTGGAGACAAACTTAATGTCGGCAATGTCGCGAATTTCATCCTCAAGGATATCGGTAACTTGGGTTTCGACATCGGCTGCGGCCATGCCGGGTGCGACCGTCGTGATGTCGATCCAATTGAAATTAATGGTGGGGTCTTGCTCACGGGGCATTTGCATGAACGCCAAAAAGCCCGTGGTTAGCACCATCATAAAAAACAGGTTGGCCAGTACGTGGTTGCTGAAAAACTTCTCGACAAACCCTTTCACAACCTAAAGCTCCCGCTGCTCGATCAGATCGCCGTCTTTAAGGCCGAAGCGGCCATCGAGGATGATGCGTGTATCGGGTGCCAGGTTCACGCTGGCGGGCTTGCCGGGTTGCGCATCCGGCAGCACGACAAAATGGGCTTTATCGCCCTTGATCACAAAAACACCGGTTTGCCCGTCTCGTTGCAGCAGCATGTCTGTAGGCAAATACGCATCCCCGCTATGCCAGCGGATGCGTCCGGCTGAGCCGCTGGGCGCTTTAAGGCCGCTGAACAACAAACGAATTTCACGACTCCGGTTAGCGGGGTTAAGCACGGGCGACAGTGCCCGCAATGCGACAGGGTGCTGACGCGAATTCCAGGAAAACACCGGCCTTTTGGCGGCGCTGAGCGTGGGCGTTTCGGCGGGGGGGATTTCGGCTACGACTTCGATATTGTCTGTATCGGTGAGCGATAGCAGCGGAGTGCCGGGGTTAGCCAGCTCACCTTCAGCGCCTTGGCGAGCTGTCACAACGCCGTTAAACGGGGCGCGCACTTCACAACGGCTGACTTGCAGCCGCGCTTGGCCGTAGCTGATATCGGCCTGTTGGAGATCCGTTTCCGCACGATTGAGATTTTGTTCAGTGACCGCGCTGGCGCGCTTCAGCTTTTGTAACCGGGCCAGCTCTTTGCGTGCGAGTTTAAGGCGGCTCTGCGCTGCGGCCTGCGTGAATTCGGCGTCGCGGCACTCGAGTTGTGCCAGCAGCTGGTCTTTTTTAACGGTTTCGCCCACGCGCACAGGCATGGATAAGATCCGCGCCTGTAATTGCGCGCTGATTTGGCTGTCATTGAGGCTAATGACTTTAGCGGGCGCAGAGTAGGCAGGAAAGAACGTCAGCTCTGACAGTGGTGCACTGGTGACGCGAACACGCTCCGGGGGCACGCCACCCGCCTGTTGGGCATGCGCCAGGCAGGGGTGAGTAACACGCCTGCGATGCTAAATAGACAATACAATCGTTTCACGCAGGGTCTCCGTAGTGCTGGTGTTCTTGCAGCAGGCGGCTGAGATGCTTGCGCACAAACTTGAGGCGCGCCTGCTTGACTTCAATGCCATAGTCAATGGAAAAGCGCATGCCGGGCGGCAGATCCTCACGGCCCTGGATGGCTTGGAGTTTTTCTAGGTCCATTTCGATCGTGTTCAGGTGCTGCTGGACAATGGCTGCCAGTTGATCGGTGCTGAGTAAATGCGCAAAAAACGCCAGCAGCACAAAATCTGACTTGCAGATTTCTTGCGGCTCAGTTTGGGACAGTACTTGTAGAAACCGAGAGCGCCCTTCATGGGTTAGGCTGTAGATTTTCTTTGCCGGCCGCTTGTCTTGGTCTTCTATCCGTTGTGTGACCCAGCCCGCCGATTGCAGTTTGCGCAGCGCCGGATAAATCGAGCCGTAGCTGGGGCTCTGAAAGTGACTGAGCGCACGTTCAAACGTCTGCTTAATCTCATAGCCACTGGCATCACCCAGATGCAATACACCCAAACACAAATCTTGTGTATTCATATCACAGCATCATATATCGATCCGATATAGCCGGCAATGTCGGCGGTGCCATTGTTCAGATTGCCGTCTGGCAAACTTTGTGCTGCAGTTTTGCAGAAACTTGTGTCGCGCGCGTTTGTCAGAAAAACCAGCACGGCTGCTATACTCTGGCAGGGTTTGCGATCGGTTTGCTTTCAGGGCCGCGCATTGAATTGTCCACGTAATCACCCAGGAATCCTTCATGTTACAACGCCGAGTTTTATTGCGTCTGTGGGCGCTGATGATCAGCCTGGTAGTAGCCAGCGCGCTGTATGCCGACGATGCCGGTGAGTTGACTCGAACCTGGGCATTCTCGGAGTTTGCTGAACCACTCTATGCGGACGCGCCCGCAGCTTTGCCCTATGCGAACCCGGATGCTCCCAAGGGCGGGCGCATTGTGATCGGAGACTTTGGCGCGTTTGACACCCTTAACTACCATGTTGCCAAAGGCGACTGGCCGTCGAGTATTAGCCTCTTGTATGACAGCTTGATGAGTGGCACGGCGGACGAGATTGATGCCTATTATGGCGAGCTGGCAGAGTGGGTGGAGTACCCGGCAGACAAGTCGTGGGCGTTGTTTAAGCTGCGCGAAGAAGCGCGGTATCATGACGGCTCGCCAGTAACCGCAGAAGACTTTGTTTATTCGCTAGACGCCAAAAAAGAACACGGGCGTGCCATGATCAAAACCGCCTATGAGGCGGTCGAACGTGCCGAGGCTGTGGATAAGCACCATGTAAAATTCTATTTCTCCACGCGTGATAGCTTGAAGCCCATCACTGTTGTTGCAAGTTTGTCCCCTTTGCCGGTGAAGTTCTGGAAAGACCGCGACATCACCGCATCCACATTGGAGCCGCCTTTGACCAGCGGGCCCTATCGCATTAAGAAAATGGAGCCAGGGCGTTTTATCGTTTACGAACGGGTAAAGGACTATTGGGGTAAGGATCTGCCGATGCGTCAGGGGATCTTTAATTTTGATGAAATCCAGTACGACTACTACCGTGACGAAACGGTGATGTTTGAGGCTTTCAAGGCCGGCAAAATCGATATCCGTCCTGAGTCCAGCGCCAAGCGCTGGGTGTCGGAGTACGACTTCCCAGCGGTGCGCGATGGGCGCGTGATCACCGAAGAAATCCCATCAAAAAGACCGCGCGGACTCTTTGGCTACTTTTTTAATCTGAGGCGGGACAAATTCCAGGACATTCACGTCCGCAAAGCATTGGTGTGGTTATACGATTTTGAGGCCGTGCAGCGCACGGTGTTGTTCGGCAAGTTCAGCCGTGCCCAGCACTATTTCCAGGGGGCGGGTTATGAGTCCTCGGGCGTCCCTGAAGGCGAAGAGCTCAAGGTTCTTGAGCGTTTTCGGGACCAACTTCCCGCAGAACTGTTCACTCAACCCTTTCAGCTACCCGTGTCTGATGGCAGCGGGCGTGATCGTAAGATCAAGCGCCAGGCGCTGCGCTTGTTTAAGCAGGCGGGTTGGCAGCTCAAGTCGGGTAAATTGGTCAATGCTCAAGGTGAGCAATTTGCGCTCGAGATCATCGCGGGCTGGCCCGAGGCGGAACGGTTCACTGCGCCTTATATCGCCAATCTCAAGAGCGTTGGGATCGATGCGCGCTTCCGCGTGGTTGACTCGGCCCAGTGGCGGGCTCGCTCCCGTGACGGTGATTTTGATTTGATCACCGCCGCAAAGACTTTTATTGTGCCGCCGGGAGGCGAATTGAAATCCTATTACCACTCAAGCTCCGTGGGGGCGTCGGGTGGCAACACGGGCGGCGTGCAGGATCCGGTGGTCGATGCGTTGATTGAACAGATGATTGAGGCACGTGACTCAACGGCGCACTACGCCACGATGCATGCATTGGATCGCGTCTTACTCGCTGGTCACTATGCTGTGCCATTGTATTATCGATCTGACGCCTGGGTAGCTTACTGGGATGTGTTCGGTCGTCCCGAACGGTCACCTACCTACGAGGTTGGTTTCCGCTCGACATGGTGGTTTGATCCCGCCAAGTCGCGCTAGTCCGGCACAGCGTCTGTGGTTACTTACATCCTGCGGCGTTTGCTGCTGATCATTCCCACGCTCATCGGCATCATGCTGGTGAACTTCGTCATTATCCAGTTTGCGCCCGGCGGACCCGTGGAGCAGGCGCTCGCTGAGCTCGAAGGCTCGGCGGTAAGTGCGACTGCGCGGTTCAGTGGCTCGGGTGGAGGTATGGACCAATCCGCCGCCAGCAGTGCCAATCAGGGTGAAACCAGTAACTACCGCGGTGCGCAAGGCTTGCGCCCCGACATCATTGCGGAAATCGAGCAGCAGTTCGGTTTTGATAAACCGGCGCACGAACGCTTTTTTAACATGATGAGCGATTACCTGCGCTTTGATTTTGGCGAGAGCTATTTCCGCGATCAGCAAGTTGTCGATCTGATTATTGATAAATTACCGGTGTCCATTTCGCTGGGGCTCTGGACGACCTTTCTGGTTTACATGGTGTCTATTCCATTGGGCATTGCCAAGGCGCGACGCGATGGCAGCCGCTTTGACGCGTGGACCAGTGGCGTGGTGATTGTCGGCTATGCGATTCCGGGTTTTTTGTTTGCGATTTTACTGATCGTGTTGTTCTCAGGCGGACGGTATTTTGATTGGTTCCCCCTGCGGGGTCTGGTTTCGGACAACTTTGATCAGCTCAATACCTGGGACAAAATCAAAGATTATCTCTGGCATATCACCTTGCCAGTGGTGTCTATGGTGATAGGTGGTTTTGCAAGCCTGACGGTACTGACGAAAAACTCGTTTCTGGACCAGATTCGGCTGCAGTATGTGCAAACCGCGCGAGCCAAGGGCTTGACCGAGAATCGCGTCATGTATGGCCACGTTTTTCGCAACGCGATGTTGATCGTGATTGCCGGGTTTCCGAGCGCTTTTATCAGCGCGTTGTTTACCGGCGCCTTGTTGATTGAGGTGATCTTCTCACTGGATGGTCTGGGTTTGCTGGGGTTTGAGGCCGCGATTAACCGGGACTACCCGATTATGTTCGCGACGCTGTATATCTTCACCTTGCTGGGGTTGGTGTTGCAGTTAATTGGTGATATCACTTATCACTTGATTGATCCACGCATTGATTTTGAGAGCCGGGCGACGTGATGGAACACCGTTTGTTTGGCATGGCCGTCACCCCCATTACCTGGCGTCGCTGGCTCAACTTTAGAGCGAATCGGCGGGGTTACTATTCGCTGTGGATTTTCCTGTGTTTGTTTTTTTGTAGCTTGTTTGCGGAGTTTATCGCCAATGACAAGCCGCTGTATATTCGTTATGGGGGCGAGTCCTTCTTTCCGGTATTTACCGTGTATACCGAAATCGAGTTCGGTGGCGAATTCGAGGCGGAGGCGGATTACAGCGACCCCTACATCGAGGAATTGATCACGGCCGATGGCTGGATGATTCGCGCGATGATTCCCTGGTCTTATGACACGATTGACTACGACGCAGAGCAAAGCCCGCCCTCGCCGCCGTCGGCAAGGCATTGGTTGGGCACGGATGACCAGGGGCGCGATGTACTGGCGCGGGTGATCTACGGCTTTCGGATTTCGGTGTTATTCGGCTTATTGCTCACCTTGTTCAGCTCTTTAATCGGCATTATGGCGGGCGCCTTCCAGGGCTATTTTGGTGGCCGCGTGGACCTGTTTGGTCAGCGCTTTATCGAAATTTGGCAAGGGTTGCCGACCTTGTATTTACTGATCATTATGTCCGCGGCCATCACGCCGGGATTTTTCAGCTTGTTGATTTTGATGGTGCTGTTCTCATGGACCGCACTGGTCGGCGTGGTGCGTGCTGAGTTTCTGCGCGCCCGAAATTTTGACTATGTGCGCGCCGCGAAAGCGCTGGGGGTGGGCGACATCACCATTATGTATCGGCATGTTTTGCCCAATGCCATGGTCGCTACCATCACCTTCCTGCCTTTTATTTTGTCGGGTGCGGTGACGACCTTGACCAGTCTGGACTTTCTGGGGTTTGGCTTGCCACCCGGCTCACCTTCGTTGGGAGAGCTGCTGAACCAAGGCAAAAACAATCTGCAGGCGCCTTGGCTGGGCATTACGGCGTTTGTGGTGCTGGCGGTCATGCTCAGCTTGTTGGTGTTTATTGGCGAAGCGGTGAGAGACGCATTTGATCCGCGCAAGGGGCTGACATGAAACACTCGCCTCGACCCGAAACGGTATTGGACGTCAGCGGTCTCAGTGTTGATTTTCAGTTGCCGAATCGCGTGTTGCACGCCGTTAAAGATGTTTCCTTTAAGCTGCGCGCGGGCAAGACCTTGGCGCTCGTGGGAGAGAGCGGCAGTGGTAAGTCCGTGACGGCCACGGCGATCATGCGCCTGCTACCGCAGGTGGCGACGGTTGCCAAAGGCACCATTCATTTTGGCGAAGATGACCTTCTCAAGCTCAGCGAATTGCAAATGAACCTCGTGCGTGGCGACGGCATCGGTATGATTTTTCAAGAGCCGATGACGGCGCTGAATCCGCTGCACTCGGTGGAACGCCAGATCAGTGAGACATTGATCGTGCATCGTGGTCTGAGCAAAAGTGACGCGAAAGCACAGGTACTCGCTCTATTGCACAAGGTGCAGATTCGCAACCCTGAGCGGCGGCTCAAATCCTACCCGCATGAGTTGTCCGGTGGTCAACGTCAACGCGTGATGATCGCCATGGCGCTCGCCAATGCGCCCCGAATTCTCATCGCCGATGAGCCGACCACGGCGCTGGATGTCACCGTGCAGGCCGAAATTCTGGACCTGCTCACGCAATTGCAACAAGACATGGGCATGGCCATGCTGCTGATTTCGCATGATTTCGGTGTCGTGCGCCAAGTGGCGGATGAAGTCTGCGTCATGAAAAGTGGCGAGATTGTCGAGCATGGCAAAGCGCGACGTGTGTTTTCTGCGCCTGAGCACGTCTACACGCGCACCTTACTGGATGCTGAGCCCGAGGGGATTGCTGATCCACTTAAGGGCGATGAGCCCGAGTTGATGCGCTGTGAAGATCTGCGCGTGTGGTTCCCACTGAAGCGTAACTTCCTGGGCAGAGCCAAGACGTTTGTGAAGGCGGTTGATGGCGTGTCCTTCTGTATACATGAAGGTGAGACGCTGGGCGTGGTGGGCGAGAGTGGTTCGGGCAAGACGACGCTGGCGCTGGCGGCGTTGCGTTTGATGCAGTCGCAAGGGCGTATCGTTTACATGGGGCGTGAGTTGCGCGATGTCCGTGGCGCCGAGCTGCGCAGTCTGCGTCAAGAGTTGCAGGTTGTCTTCCAAGACCCCTTTGCCAGTCTGAGCCCGCGGCAGTCGATTGCACAAATCATCGCTGAAGGTTTGCGCGCGCACAAGCGTGACCAGAGCGAGCAGTCGCTCGATCAGCAGGTGGTGGACGCACTCGTCGAGGTCGGCATTGATCCCGATTCTCGTCACCGCTACCCGCATGAGTTCTCGGGTGGTCAGCGACAGCGCTTTGCGATTGCGCGCGCGATGATTCTCAAGCCGCGCCTATTGGTGCTTGATGAGCCGACGTCGGCGTTGGATCGCTCGATTCAAACCCAGGTCTTGGATTTGCTCAAGCATTTGCAACAAAAATACCGCCTGTCCTATCTCTTTATCAGCCATGACCTCAAGGTCGTCCGCGCGATCAGTAACGCCATTCTCGTGATGAATCAAGGCAAGCTGGTGGAAGCGGGCGACACCCGCAGCCTGTTTGGGCAGCCGCAAGAAGCCTATACCCGGCGTTTAATCCGTGCTGCCGTGGATTTTCGCAGCGTGTAAGGTCGTTTTGGGTGGCGCTGTGAGACGACTTTAGACTGATCAGTAAAATTCACCTGGATACTTGCGCGGCTTGAACTAGACTCACATCACAACCGTAATGATTACACCTAGGTTAGGTGGCTGCAGATGCTGCTCATCTTGCAACGAAGATGCGAGTAAGCTGCGAGAACAGGTTCTGGGATGATGAATTTTCGCCACACACAGTTTGCGATGAGTCGACGCCAACGCGTTGGGCTGTTGTTTGTGTTGTTCTTGCTCAGCGTGTCATGTTCTGACTCTGATCCAACCACAGCTTCGGAGCCAGTCAGTGCCCCCTTGGCTGATGGTAGCAACGATGGGTCGGACACTGGCTCCCCCGACGACTCCGATGCGGGCGCAGACGAGCAGCCCGTGTTCCAGGTTTACAGCGAGACCGGTAATAGCGGCATGCGAGTGACCTATGCCCCCAGTTCGCTGTCAGCGGTCACCGATGTGGAGGCTCCTGAGGGTGTGTATCTTGATTTGATGGCGTGTGTCTGGTTGCCGCCCGCACCGCCTACGCCCATATTGCCCG
>DOIU01000070.1 GCA_003511825.1 Gammaproteobacteria bacterium
TTTCGCCGGCCAAGCCACCACCATGGCACTGCCTGACAATGCCATGGTGGTGGAACTGGCCAACGCCAGCGGACACCTGATTGATTTTGCAGAAATCAAGCATGGCAACAGCCAGTCGCAAGAATCGATCATCACGCTGCAGATCCGTCCGGGCGAAACGCGGCGCCTGGTGATGAACCACACCCCAGGATTGGGGTTCAATCTGATCGTGCTGACCGGCGGCGAACGCATTGAAGTGTGTGTCGGAAAAGCCAGCCAGTCACGGCAATTGCGCCAGACTTTTCACGATAACGGCTTGATCGTAGAGTCTGACGTGTCGCGCAGTTGGCTCGTTGAGCATGCACTTTCCGTTTTTTGAGTTGACTTGCAAGACTGTCACCGAGCAGATTACCCTGTGTGGTCCGAGACGCCACCCTACAAACAATCTCAATTAACGACCATGCCTCAGCAATCTCGACGCTTGTTTTTTGAAGGTGCACGCGACACGTTGCCGCTGATCATTGCAGCCATACCGTTTGGCATGGTGTTTGGTGCACTCGCGCAAACCAACGGCCTCTCTGTCGGTGCCACCTTAAGCATGTCAGCACTGGTGTATGCCGGCTCGTCGCAGTTTATTGCCGCGACATTGGCCGGCACGGCAGCCTCGCTGCCGGTCATCATCGTGACGGTGTTTATTGTCAATCTTCGTCATATGCTCTATGCCACGAGCCTCATGCCACATGTCACGCAACTGCCGCAACACCAGCGAGCCATCATGGCATTCTGGCTCACCGACGAGACCTTCGCCACGATCAGCCATCATCTGCAGACACACACCAAGCCCGGTGAACTGCTCTATTACTACCTTGGCTCTGCAACGGCGATGTACCTGAACTGGCAGGCGTGCACTGCGGTGGGCGTATTTCTGCAACAACGCATACCCGATATGACCTCATGGGGGCTTGATATTGCCATGGTGGTCGCCTTTACCGGCATTGTCGTGCCGCTGCTGCGCGACAAATCGCAATGGGCGTGCGCCGGCGTCGCATCAGTCACGGCGTTGTTCACGCACGATTGGCCACACCAGAGCGGCTTGCTGTTCTCGTCCTTGTTGGCGATTGCGGTGGGCGTGGCGCTGTCTCCGCGAGGCGGCCACGTATGACGGAAGTGCTGCTCATCGTCGGAATGGCCTTGGTGACGTTTTTGCCGCGCTACTTGCCACTGGCACTGGCGGGAAGGTACCGACTGCCGCCGCTGCTGCGTCAATGCCTCGGGTACGTACCGATCGCTGTGTTGAGTGCCATCATTACGCAAACGGTGTTTGTGAGCGGCGGTGATCTGCGCGTGTCTCTGGGCAATCCGTATCTGTGGGGTGCGTTGGCAGCAGCGATCGTTGCCTTGCTGAATAAACCGCTGTTCTGGTCGATCAGTGCCGGCTTAGCGGCTTATGTCGCCGCCTTTATTCTGATGTGATACGCGCCTCGGCAGAGCGTGCGTGTGCCGTCAACCCCTCCCCGTGCGCGAGGACCGAGGCGGTGTGCCCCAACTGAGAGGCCCCTTCAGCCGAGCAATTGATGAGACTGCTGCGTTTCTGGAAGTCATACACGCCTAGCGGCGATGAAAACCGCGCAGTCCCCGACGTGGGCAACACGTGGTTCGGGCCCGCGCAATAATCGCCCAACGCTTCAGGTGTGTGTCGCCCGAGAAATATCGCGCCGGCGTGACGAATGCGCCCAGCAACAGCCTCCGGCGACTCAACCGACAACTCAATGTGCTCTGGCGCAATCCGGTTAGCAACCTCAATCGCCTGGTCGAGGTCTTTGACCAGCACCATAGCCCCGCGCGATGCCAACGAGGTGCGAATGATATCTTTGCGCGGCATCTCTTCCAGCAGTCGTGTCATGCTGTTGGCAACCTGATCAAGATAGGCCGCGTCCCAGGTCACGAAGATGGATTGCGCGTTTTCGTCGTGCTCTGCCTGAGAGAACAGATCCAAGGCGATCCAATCCGGGTCCGTCTTGCCATCACAGATCACGCAAATCTCTGAGGGCCCGGCAATCATATCGATGCCCACGCGACCAAACACTTGGCGCTTCGCGGTTGCCACGTAGATATTGCCCGGCCCGACAATTTTGTCGACAGCGGGCACGGTCTGGGTGCCATACGCCAAGGCTGCCACGGCTTGCGCGCCGCCGATGGTGATCGCGCGATCTACCCCAGCGACGGCAGCGGCAGCGAGCACCAGGTCATTGCGTTGCCCATGAGGGGTTGGCACCACCATCACCAACTCCGGCACGCCGGCAACCTTGGCCGGAATCGCGTTCATCAGCACACTCGATGGATAAGCCGCTTTACCACCTGGCACGTAAAGACCGACGCGGTCCAGCGGCGTGACCTGCTGACCGAGTCGCGTGCCATCAGCTTCTGTGTATTCCCATGACTGACCCTTCTGACGCTCGGCATAATTGCGGATGCGCGCCGCAGCCTCATCCAGAGCTTGCCGTTGCGCAGCCGGAATTGTGCGCTTCGCGTTTTCCAATTCATCGGCGCTGAGCACGGCGTCAGCCATATCCGTCAGTGACAAGCCGTCAAAGCGATGGGTGTATTCCAACACGGCTGCATCGCCGCGCGTGCGCACGTCGGCGATAATATTTTTTACAACGTCGTGAACCTGATCGTCCGACACGCTTTCCCAGGCGAGCAAGTCATCGAGCTGCGACCAAAACGTCGCATCCGACGCCGACAGACGCGCAATCTCAAGCATGCTCGCCCCCCGCTTCGCGGCGTCGCTGCACGCTGTGGGCCAGCATATCCAGCAGGCGAACCGTATCATCCCAGTCGATGCACGCATCCGTGATGCTCTGCCCGTAAACCAGCTCGCGATCCTTCACCAGCTTTTGGTTACCGCTGACCAAATGACTCTCAATCATGACGCCGTTGATCCGCCTATCACCGCCCGCCAATTGCGTACAGACATCCTGACACACATACGCCTGGCGGGCATGCAGCTTGCAGCTATTGGCATGGCTGAAGTCAATCATGATCCGCACGGGCACGCCGCTGGATTCCATGCGATCAGCGGCCAAGTCAACGCTGGCGGCATCGTAGTTCACATGGTTGGCGCCACCACGCAGTATCAAGTGGCAATCGGTGTTGCCGCTGGTGGCAAAAATCGCAGACCGTCCCTGCTTGGTGACGGATAAAAAGTGATGCGCATTCATCGATGAACCGATGGCATCAATAGCAATCTGCACATTCCCTGAGGTGCCGTTCTTAAAGCCGACCGGGCAAGACAGCCCCGACGCCAGCTCCCGGTGCCCTTGGCTTTCTGTGGTCCGCGCACCAATCGCGCCCCAGCCCACCAGATCCGCGTAATACTGCGGGCTGATCAGGTCCAGGTACTCGGTACCGGCAGGCAAGCCCGACTCATTGATGTCCAGCAATAAGCTTCGAGCCGTGCGCAACCCTTCATTGATGCGGTAGGAATCATCCAGATACGGGTCGTTGATCAGCCCTTTCCACCCAATCGTTGTGCGCGGCTTTTCAAAGTACACACGCATCACGATGAGCAGATCTTTGTCCAGACGCTGTCTCTGCTCCAACAGCTTGGCCGCATATTCACGCGCCGCCTGTGGATCGTGGATCGAACAAGGCCCCACCACGACAATTAAGCGATCATCCTCTCGATCCAGGATGTCGCGAATCTGCCTTCGTGCCTGGAACACCGTCGACGAGGCCGTCTCACTGACCGGAAATTCAGCAATCAACTCTTCGGGTGAACGCAAGACTTTGGTCTCGCGAATTCTAAGATCATCAGTTTCAAACATCATGAGTTACCTGTTCTGGTCGCAATTTGCTCAACCAGACGTTTGACCAGCGTGTGTTTGGTTTTCATCGAGGCTTTGTTCACCACCAGCCGCGAAGAAATATCGGCCATGTGCAGCAAAGGTTCTAAGCCATTGGCGCGCAACGTATTACCCGTGTCGACCACGTCGACGATGGCATCGGCCAAGCCCACCAATGGCGCCAACTCCATCGAGCCATAGAGTTTGATGATCTCGACCTGCTGCGAGCGGTTGGCGAAGTACTCCCTCGCGCAGTTGACGTACTTGGTCGCGATGCGCAGACGACGGCGCGGGGCGAGATCCATCTGCGGATCGCCGGCCACCATCAGCTTACACCGCGCAATGTTCAGGTCCAGCAATTCGTAGAGATCTTCTCCGCCGTGCTCCATCAAGACATCCTTGCCGACGACACCCAGATCAGCGCCGCCGTGCTGGGTATAGGTCGGCACGTCAGAGGCGCGTACGATCAGCAACTTCACCTCTGGCCGATTGGTGTCCATGATGAGTTTGCGACTCGACTCGGGATCGTCCAGCGGGACAATGTCGGCGGCGGCGAGCAACGGCAACGTCTCGCGAAAGATGCGGCCCTTTGACAGGGCGATGGTCAGTTGAGGTTGCGTCATGTCAGGCTTCTTGTTCAATCGGTGGTGCGGCGTATGTCGGCACCCAGTTGTTGGAATTTCTCTTCGATGCGTTCGTAACCACGGTCAATGTGGTAGATCCGTCGCACGGTGGTTTCGCCCTCAGCGACCAAGGCAGCGAGGATCAGACTGGCCGAGGCGCGTAAATCCGTCGCCATCACAGGCGCGCCGTTAAGGTTGTTGACCCCCTTAATAAAGACGGTGTTGCCCTCAATACGCATATCCGCGCCCATGCGCTGCAGCTCATTCACATGCATAAAGCGGTTCTCAAACACGGTCTCAGTGACCGAACCCGCGCCCTCTGCAACGGCGTTGAGCACAGTGAACTGCGCTTGCATATCCGTGGGAAACGCCGGGTAAGGCGCGGTGCGAATATCGACCGCGCGCGGACGATTGCCGTTGGTTTGCAACTCTATCCAATCTTCCCCGGTATTGATGTGACAACCGGCCTCTTCCAATTTCAGCAGCACCGCATCAAGGGTATGCGGCACGGTATCTTGCACCAGGATGCTGCCTCGACTCACCGCCGCGCTCACCAGAAAAGTGCCGGTCTCAATCCGATCAGGTACGACGCTATATTGTGTGCCCTGCAAACGATCAACGCCGCGGATGGTAATGGTATCTGTGCCAGCACCCTCAATATCCGCGCCCATCGCCGTCAGAAACCGCGCAAGATCAACAACTTCCGGCTCGCGTGCAGCGTTTTCCAAGACGGTTTCACCGCGCGCCAACACGGCAGCCATCATGAGGTTTTCAGTGCCGGTCACCGTCACCGTATCCAGCACCAAGCGGGTACCGCGCAAGCGCCCGGCGCGCGCGCGGATGTAACCGCCCGCGATCTCAATCTCGGCTCCCATGGCTTTTAAGCCTTCGATGTGCAAGTTGACGGGGCGTGAACCGATGGCACAACCACCCGGCAACGACACCTCGGCGCGACCATACCGTGCCAGCAGCGGACCGAGCACCAGAATGGATGCGCGCATCGTTCGCACGAGTTCGTAGGCCGCCATGTAGTCATTGATCAGCGTGGGATCGATCTCGATCGCCATCTTATCGGACACGGTCAGCTGAACCCCCATGCGCCCTAGCAAGGCCATCATGGTGGTCACATCGTTTAAATGGGGAACATTTTTGATCACTGACGGGCTGTCCGCCAGCAAGGTCGCGGATAAAATGGGCAGCACGGCGTTCTTTGCGCCCGAAATGCGGACCTTGCCTTGCAGCGCGCCGCCTCCGCGAATGACTAACTCATCCATACTTTAACTATTGCCAGAAAAGGTTACCTAAAGTGCCCCGTCCTACCCTGAGTTTCTGTCTGGAATCTCTAGGAGTTTGGCGAAGACAAGCGAGGCATGATAACCAAAATCCCGGCACAGCCATAGCGCGGGTTTATGCGAAGCCGTAACTTTCGTGGTCGTATCGCGCCAGATCAGGCGTGATCAGTGAGGATTTCGTTAATTCGACAAACATCCGCCAAGTGGCGAATTTGTGTCGGCATCTCCGTGAAGGTGATGGTTCGGCCTTGCTTGGCCGCCAGGGCGCGCCACTCGATCAGGAGCGCCATGCCCGCACTGTTGGCAGACGTGACGCCGGCAAGATCGACGCGGATGTCACGATCTTCGTCAAACCATGCCTGCGACGCGGTGAGCATATCGGGCACGGTGTCAAAGTCCATGCGCCCGGCCACCGCGTAGGCGCCGTCCCCCAAAGCTTCCACTGTAAAATCAGCCATCAGGGATTTCGCTTTTTCTCTTCGGCGGCCACATTTT
>DOIU01000072.1 GCA_003511825.1 Gammaproteobacteria bacterium
AGACGCCGACATCAAACAACGTTTTGAGCCCCTTTTATTGCGGGCGGAACAGGGCGAACTGGATGACTGGCAAACCACACCGCGCGGCACGTTAGCGCTGATTATTTTATTGGACCAATTCCCTCTGAATATTTACCGCCGCTCTGCGCGTGCATACGATTTTGAGGAACACGGTGTTGCCTGCTGCCTATACGGCCTGGAGCACCAGCAAGATCAGGCATTGAGCTTTGTGGAAAAGCTGTTTTTTTATTTACCGCTGGAGCATTCAGAAAACCTCGACCACCAAGAACGTTGCGTCATGCTGTTTAATCAACTGGTCAAGGAATCACCCGAGTCGCTCAAGCCGCGAGCGCAAGGGGCCCTTGACTATGCCATCAAGCATCGCGATATCGTTGCACGCTTCGGTCATTTCCCGCACCGCAACGAACACCTCGGCCGCACCTCCACTTCCGAGGAAATTGCCTTCTTAAAAGATCCGTCAAATCGCTTCGGGCAGTAGCGTAGCGCGCTGACTTGAAAACTATTGTTACAAGTCAGGATTTGTGCGTCATCGGGCGAGCCCGTTGCACATGGCCCGTCACATTCGGCCACATCAAGTGATAGGATAAGCGGTACAGACACCCGTCCGGACCTCAGCGCCAGCGGGTACCTATGAGCCTTTACACTCAGGAGCGAACATGGATTTAATGAAGTTAGGCACGCAATTGTTGATGAACAAACTGAATTTGGACGCCGATGGTGATGGCGTGCCAGACGGTGTCGCGGGCGCCTTGAGCGGTCTGCTCGGTGGCGAGGGCGAAGGATTAGACCTGGGTAGCCTGGCCGCCAAAATGAGCGACGGCGGCATGGCTGGCATGCTGGGATCTTGGCTGGGCGATGGCGCCAATGACAACATCTCCACCGACCAAATTCGCGACTTGTTCGGCGGTGACAAGATTTCTGCCTTTGCCTCTCAACTGGGCATCAGTGACGAACAAGCGGCAGACAGCCTCGCAGACGCGGTGCCTCAGATTGTTGATCAAGGCAGCAGTGGCGGCAATCTGCTTGATGCTGTCGGCGGACTCAGCGGCGCATTGGATATGGCGAAAAAGCTGTTCTAAACACACTTATTGTGCGGTGAGCCGATCGGGCTCGCCGCCCCTCTACCTGTTGGTGATCGGTAGGTTAGCGATTCAATGAACGACTGAACGCCAACATCCTATCCAGCGGCCTTACAGCGTTTACCCGCACCGCTTCATCAACGTGGATCTCGTGTTCACTGTTGCCGGGGTTTTCCAGAGCGACCTTCAAACGCTGGAGGTTGTTCATCGCCATCCATGGGCAATGGGCGCAGCTGCGGCACGTTGCCCCTTTGCCGCCAGTTGGCGCCGCCACAAAGTGCTTTCCCGGCGCCTCCTTTTTCATTTTGTAGAATATCTGATTGTCCGTCGCGACAATAAAGGTGCTGTGCGGCAGTGTTTTGGCTGCGGCGATAAGCTGAGAGGTGGAGCCGACAGCATCCGCAATCTCCACCATATCGTGCTGGGATTCAGGATGGACGAGCAAACCCGCCCCAGGGTACTGCTTCAGCAACTTTTGGATGCCTGACGATTTAAACTCTTCGTGGACAACACAGGAACCTTCCCACATGAGCATATCGGCACCTGTTTGGCGCTGCACATACCCGCCAAGGTATTTGTCCGGCGCCCAGAGAATTTTCTCATCCTGGTCGTGCAAATGCTCGGCAAGTTGCAACGCAATACTGGAGGTAACTACCCAATCTGATCGCGCCTTCACGGCGGCGCTGGTATTGGCATACACCACCACGGTGCGGTCGGGGTGAGTGTTACAGAACGCATCAAACTCATCAATCGGACAACCTTCGTCCAGCGAACACGTTGCCTCGAGTGTCGGCATAATGACACGTTTCTCAGGACTGAGAATCTTAGAGGTCTCGCCCATAAAGCGGACACCGGCAACCACCAGGGTTTTCGCAGGATGATCATGACCAAAACGCGCCATTTCCAGCGAGTCCGATACACACCCACCCGTCTCATCAGCGAGTTTTTGCAATTCCGTGTCGGTATAGTAGTGCGCAACCAGCACCGCATCCTGCTCTTTGAGCAAGCGCTTGATGTCCGTGATCAACGCGTGCTGCTCGTCATCCGACAAACGCGGCTGCGCCTTCAGAACATCTTCTGTTCTCGGGTAGTCGAACGCGAACATCTCTACTGACATCAAAAAGATCCAGACCGCAGGGGCAGGTATACTAACAGAATTAATATATAGGCTTGGCAGTTGGAATCAAGAAAACGGGCGGGAGAGTTTGCCCTCAGACATCAGGAAGCACAGCAGCGATCCTATTCAGAAAAAACCGCAAATATTTGTTTTAAAAGGATTTAAAGGGTCAGCCGACTAATAGCTGCGCGCGCAGATCCATCGCTCGCGCGCTATTAGGGAGTAGATTTGTGTAACGGGATAACAGCGGCGTTGGTCGCAGCATCTTCGCGCTCGTCGTTAATTTCTGCGCGCTGGGCATTCCACTCTTCGAGCCAAGCGACATACTGTTCAAAGGCCAATGGCGGACTGAGATGATAACCCTGGGCAATATCACAGCCTTGGCGCTTCAAGAATTCCAGCTGTTCATTGTCTTCAACGCCTTCGGCCACGACCTTCAGCCCGAAGTGCTTGCCCAACCCCAAGACTGCCTCAACGATCACCACATCGTCGCTGTTGCGAGAGATATCTTTAATGAAAGCGCGGTCAATTTTGAGTGTATCCACAGGGAAGCGTTTCAGGTATGCCAGCGAAGAATAGCCAGTACCGAAGTCATCAATGGCGAGATTGATGCCGAAGTTACTGAGTTCGTGCAACGAGCGAATAACTTCTTCCGGATCGCGCATCACGGCGCTTTCCGTGATCTCAAGCTCCAGCGATTGCGCCGAAAACTGTGTCTCTTCGAGCGCGCGATTCACGGTCGGCAGCAAATCCCCCCCCG
>DOIU01000453.1 GCA_003511825.1 Gammaproteobacteria bacterium
GCTGGTTCTGGGTGACAACATCTTCTACGGCAGTCACATGAGCGCATTGCTCAAGTCGGCTGTTGACCAACAAGACGGGGCCTGTGTTTTTGCGTATCGTGTGGGTGATCCGGAACGTTACGGTGTCGTGGAGTTCGATGCCGGTGGCAAAGCCATGTCTATTGAAGAGAAGCCCGCGAACCCGCGTTCACACTACGCTGTAACTGGCTTGTATTTTTATGACAACAGTGTCGTTGAAAAAGCGAAGAATGTTAAACCCTCTGCGCGTGGTGAGTACGAGATCACAGACATCAATAACGCCTACTTGGACGACGGTAAACTCAATGTTCAAGTCATGGGACGCGGCTATGCATGGTTGGATACCGGTACGCATGAGTCGTTGCTCGAGGCTTCAACCTATATAGAAACCATTGAGCGTCGACAAGGTCTGAAGGTTGCTTGCCCGGAAGAGTTGGCATGGCGCAACGGTTGGATCAGTGACAATGAGCTCTACAGTTTTGCTCAAGCGCTGTCTAAGAACCAGTATGGTCGCTATCTGCAGTCGCTGTTGGACGAAGCCGGAGCGAGTCCAGCAACACCGCTGCGTGCGGTTGGTTAAATTGTGCAGAGATCTGTGCCTGCCAAGATGATTGGCGGGCGCATGGTTCGCATGCAGTCGCCCTGCATTGCATTGTCACTGAGATGAAACTCGCCACATATTCCAAAGGCATTGCCGCAATTGATATATTGCCGGCAATTACCGGGCAAGAGCTTGTGTTACTCGGCGCGCGTGCGACGAATGACGCGGACATCTCTGGCTTTGTCGGCTGGGGTCGAAAAAAGTCCGGGATGCGTGCTGCCGCAGCCGCATCAAAAAAGAACAAATCCGTGTTGTATCTTGAGGATGGCTTCATCGGTTATTGGGGGCATCCAAGCGGGCGTCATACGCGTCTGTCCTTGGTGGTTGATCAGCAGGGAATCTATTACGATGCCGTCCAGCCGTCGGATCTGGAGTCCTTAATTGGCACAGAAGACGAGCTTACTTCAGAGCAAGTCGCGCGGGCAGAGGCATTGCGTCAATCACTCGCGCAACATCGTATCTCAAAATACAATCACCATACATCTTCTGCCCTACCGACTGATTTATCCCAACGTTTGCAGCAAGCAGAGCGCGTTTGTCTGGTGGTGGATCAAACGCGGGGAGATGAATCTATCCGCTGCGGTGGTGCCAGCGAAACATCCTTTGTGGATATGTTGGATGCAGCGATAAAAGAGAACCCCGATGCGCTGATCGTCGTCAAAACCCATCCGGATGTGATTTGCGGGAAAAAGGCCAGTGCAATCGGCTACGCAGACCGAGCGGGTGTGCTGTGGATCAGTGAAGATGTGCATCCACACGCGTTGATTGAGCGCGTAGACAAAGTGTACGTGGTTACTTCACAGCTGGGTTTTGAGGCGCTGATACTTGGGAAACCGGTGGTGTGCTTCGGCAGACCTTTTTTCGCGGGTTGGGGGCTCACCGATGACCGAGTCGATATGCCCGCTCGCAGAAACCAGAATGTCAGCTTACATCGCTTGATATACCAAAGCCTCATCGCGTATCCGACCTATATTCATCCCGACTCGGGCGAACGCTGCGAGCCCGAGCAGATCATTGCTTGGATTCAACGGCAGAGAAGGGATGCGAACATAAAGTTCAAACAGGTGCTCGCAGTTGGCTTTTCAGTGTGGAAGCGCAGTTGGTTGCCGGCGTGCACGGTTGACTTCGCGCAAGAGCTGGTCTTTGTTAGGACATCGAATGTCGAGCGTTACGACGATGACATACCTATGCTGGTGTGGGGTGCGCGTCAAGCACAGGCGTTAAGAGCGCGCTTTCCTGGTCGACAGATCTTCACTGCTGAGGATGGGTTTGTCCGTTCCGCAGGCCTGGGTACAGATCTAAAGCGTCCCTCTTCGCTGATCATTGATCGCATAGGCATCTATTATGATGCCAGCCGAACCAGTGAACTTGAAGAACGATTGAATCAATGCAGCTTGACTGCCGAACAGCTTCATGCGGGGCGCAATGCTGTGCGCGCACTGATTGATGCGGGGGCAACAAAATACAATATTGGTCAAGATCTTGATGATCAATTGTTAGGATGGCTGGGTGAGCGTCGTGCGTCGGGTCAAGAGATCGTCTTGGTGCCGGGGCAAGTGGAGGGCGATGCCTCCATCGCGTTTGGCTCACCCCGTTGGAAAACCAATCTCGAACTTTTAAAGCGAGCCAGAAAAGACAATCCCAGTGCTTGTATTATCTACAAGCCTCACCCTGATATTGTCGCGAAGAATCGTCGAAATAAACGTGATTTTGCGGCAGAGGCAGAGGTGGCGGACCGGCTCGTTATCGAAGCGAATATCGCGCAGCTCTACAACCATATTGACAAGGTTTGCACGCTCACTTCGCAGACTGGGTTTGAGGCCTTGTTGCGGGGTATAGAGGTGGTGGCCTATGGCTTGCCGTTTTACGCCGGCTGGGGCTTAACGCATGATCAATTGACCTGTGATCGACGACGTCAAAAGCTCTCGCTCGATGCTTTGGCGTATGTTTGCTTATTGGAATATCCACGTTACGTGAATTGGGAAACGGCACATTTTTGCTCGCTGCAGACGGTGATGCGGCAACTTGCAAAGGCAGCTGATGCCCCACGTGATGTGACTGCGGTTGCACGGTGGCGCATGAAATGCAGGAATTTTTTAGAAAGCCGAGTAAAAGCCTGAGCAGGTCCGTCAATAAGGTACCTCTGCATTCAAATGGTGCCGCTGAGTCCGTGTGACACCGATGGGCTGGCGTGAAACCTGCTTTTCCGGGCGTAAGAGATAATCATGACAGTAGCAGCACTGAACTCACAATCCCTGGATGAACTTCGCGCCGTTATCGACGAGATGACGAGCAATGCGGTGCTGTTGACTCAGTATCGTGACAGCTTGGCCGCGATGGGTGTACCTCCGCCGTTCTTGATGCGTTGGGTGAATCGATTGATCGATGAAGGGCGCGGTCGCGAGCAGGGCTTGCCACCAGGGTTCTGGCATGGATTGCAGCGTACGAACACCCAGCGAGTATGGGACGAGAAAGGGATCACTGACAACGCATTGGGCATGGTGCAGATCGAGAGCACCCTGAGGCAGCTTCGCGACAAGTCAAAGCAATACGATGTTGATGTGTTTGTCGTCAACAAGCTGGTGGAGTTTCGGCAAAAGTGTCCGGTTGACAAGGGTGAAGGCTTGTTAATGGAGCTGCTTGATCTGGCTGGCTTGGCGCCGACTGATAGTACGTCTTCACCGTCCGACTATAGCGAGCAGCGCAGTGATGAGATTGGTGAGCGCACCGGCCTGCCGTGGGGGCAATATCTTTGGGATGTGGCGTTGGGTGTCAGCTTTGGTATCGGCGCGATTTTGCTGTTGAACTAATCATGATTGGGGTACAGAGCACCCATCAGAGTGCTGAGTCAACGATGATAACAATTAACGAAAATGCGAACTCTGCCGAAATAACAATCGCGGGTAGCGCTCAAGCCGCGCGTTGTTTTTCTCAGGCGATGAATCGACACAGCGTGGTGCGTCAATGTCGCACAAGTCTGCTGCCATAGATCGGAGTTTGCAGAGAATCCGTCACTATAAGGGCATCTTTATGCGTCGAAATGTACTCTTGTTGCAAGGGCCAGTCGGGCCGTTCTTCCGCAACTTTGCTCATGAACTAGAACACAACGGATTCCAAGTCTTTAAGATAAATTTTAACGGTGGTGATCGGCTCTATTTTGGTGGCCAGCGAGCGTTTGATTACCGCGCTGGTCCCAGCCAGTGGGAAGCCTACCTCGAAGCATTTCTGAGTGACCGAGACGTCGGCAGAATCTATCTGTTTGGGGATTGCCGCTTCTACCACAAAATCGCCTGTAGCGTGGCACAGCGGCACAATGTCCGCGTATTCGT
>DOIU01000473.1 GCA_003511825.1 Gammaproteobacteria bacterium
AACCATGTTTCCCGCCGCTGCCCTGCTGATTGTGTCAGGTATTTTTTTGGGGGCGCTCGAGTCCACCCCCGCCGATAAATCAAGCTGGTCCAAGCTCTGGAAAGGGCTGGGAATTTTGTTGTTTATCTACGGCGTGCTGCTGTTCATCGGCGCCAGCTTTGGTGGCACCAGTTTCTTCAAGCCGTTGCAAGGCGTGGCCAGCACATCGACGCAAAGTCACGATGGGTCCTCGCCCAATGCGGGTCATTTGCAGTTTCAGACGGTGAAGGGAGTCGATGGCTTGCAAACGGCCTTAAACACCGCAACCGCGAACGGGCAAGCGGTGATGCTGGATTTCTACGCCGACTGGTGCATCAGTTGTAAAGAAATGGAGGCCTACACGTTCACCGACGCCGGTGTCCAATCCGCCCTAAACAACGTCTTACTGCTGCAAACCGACGTCACGGATAACGACGATAAAGACAAAGCGCTGCTGAAGCATTTCGGCTTGTTTGGGCCGCCGGCCATTATCTTCTACAACAGCGACGGCATCGAGCAGCGTCACGCACGGGTGGTGGGCTATATGAACGCCGAGACATTCACTCAGCAAATCGTCCAAGCCATCCACTGAAGCAACAATCGCTGGCGCGCAGCGGCCGGGCGCTTTAGCCCGGCTCACACCAGTCACTCGCAACGTCATGGCACCTTCCCGAGGTTTGCATTCATGCTATGCTTGCCGCCGCGATGCGCTGGCACCCACCTCTAAGCCAGCACGACCTCGGTAACCCGAACTGTAAGAACTCACCCATGATCGAACCGCAATGGATTGCCGCCTATTTAGCGTTGGGCGGTGTGGTCGGCTTTTTTGCCGGCTTACTCGGCGTTGGCGGCGGCGGCATAATGGTGCCAATGCTAACGACCTTTTTCGTGATACAAGACTTTGGCGGCGATCGCCATACCGTTCACATGGCCCTGTCCACCTCCATGGCCTCAATCATCGTCACGTCGATCTCAAGCTTGCGTGCACATCACCGCCATGGCGCCGTGCTCTGGCCCTCAGTGCGCACGCTAACCCCCGCCATTCTTATCGGTGCCTTTGGCGCAACCTTCGTGGCGGCCATGGCCTCGTCCAAAGCCTTGGCGGTGTTTTTCGTGTGTTTTATGAGCGTTGTGTCTGTGCAAATGCTGCTCAACGCAAAGCCTAAACCGCATCGAGACTTGCCCGGTCGTGTGGGTCTCTCGCTGGCGGGTTTGGTGATCGGCATTATCTCCTCTCTGGTGGCCATCGGCGGTGCCACGCTGACCGTGCCATTCCTCACTTGGTGTAATGTGCGTATACAGCATGCGATCGGCACGGCAGCAGCGCTCGGCTTCCCCATCGCGATAGCCGGCACCCTCGGTTACTTCCTGAGTGGATTGAATGCCCAAGGCATGCCGCCAGGCAGTATCGGCTATATCTACCTGCCGGCAGTTGTTTTGATTTCATCGAGCAGTTATTTCACTGCCCCGATGGGTGCGCGCTTGGCACACAGCCTGCCCGTGGCAACCCTCAAGAAGGTGTTCGCCGGCCTGATCGTGTTACTGTGCATACGCATGCTTCAATCCATTTTTTAGGTCTTTCAGCATGCAGTCATTGTTTGGTGTTCATTGGCAATCGTCCCCTCCAGCGGACATCATGCCGAGTAGCGCCCTCTACGCGTGGTTAGTCGATCCGGCGTCACTGACCGAAAAAGTCCGCAGCATCTGCCACCAGGATTTTTCGGTGGAGGTGATCTACCACCAGAATCATCCAGCGCCCGAATGCGCGCTCTCAGAGCTGAGCATTGCACCGGGCACTGCACTGCTGCATCGCGAAGTGTTGCTGTGTGACGGCCAAACACCGCTGGTTTTTGCCAGCTCAGTCTTACCCGTGCCGGCCCTCACCGGGCGTTTCGCGGATATTCAGAACTTGGGCACGCGGCCACTCGGCCACTGGCTGTTCGCCGAGCCGGTCTTGAAACGCAGCAGCATGCGCTACGTCAGACTGGCGAGCAGCGCGGCATTATTTGCCCGACTCAAACACCTCCACCTCGAAAACGCCTCACTGCCAGGACGCAAAACCCTATTTACGGGTGCAGACTATCCCTTTTTAGTGAGCGAGTTTTTCTTACCGACGTTGGCGCTGCGCTTAGAAGATTAACGGTATTGCCATCTGCAATAATACACACTGTTTAGTATTCGTTTATTTAACCCAACGCCATCAATAATACTGGCGCACTTAAATATCCCAGACAACGCAACATCTGCGATACATTTAGCGCCCTATTATCGTCAATAGCCGCATAAACAAACTCAATTGATCAACCCCGATGCGCCAAAGCACCGCAACATTTTATAGGGACGCAGCTGCATAAAAAACTGTTCATATCGACGCCAAGATACGCTGCAGCGCATTCTCACTGCCGGCAAGGCTTTCAAGTTCCTGAACAACGTGGTCCACCGCAACACTCGCCACCTCCTCAAATATATCGGAAAAAAAACTTGTACCAAGGGACACGGAGAGTAAAATTCGCGTTGGTTGTTTTTTAGGTAGAGACGACCATCTTATTGTTAACGGGATAATAAAAGCGCTTTTTCGACATACGCGCTCAGCAAGGAGATGAGTTCTTCGGGTTGACCTCACGTGCCAGTATCCCGATAATAAGAATCATTAATATATTATAATCTACTGAAACAGACGCCTCCTCATCGCACA
>DOIU01000434.1 GCA_003511825.1 Gammaproteobacteria bacterium
CAGGCGTCGGTAAAACGGTCGCTGAGATGGAGCAAGCGCTTGCCGCCGGCATTCGCTGTTTTAATGTGGAGTCCGCGTCTGAGCTGCGGCGCTTGGCCGAGGTTGCCGGCGCCCATGGTGTGGTTGCCCCGGTGTCCTTGCGGGTGAACCCTGATGTGGATGCGCGCACGCATCCGTATATTTCCACCGGGCTCAAAGAAAACAAGTTTGGCATCTTGATGGACACGGCTCTGTCAGCGTACCGCGAGGCATCGGAATCCGTGCACCTCAAGGTCACTGGCGTGGATTGCCACATCGGTTCGCAACTGACTGACGTGCAGCCGTTTGTCGATGCGCTGGACCGATTGCTGGTCCTGGTTGATCAACTCGCCGCTGACGGTATCGAGATTGATCACCTCGATTTGGGCGGTGGCCAAGGAGTGCGTTATCGCGACGAAACACCGCTTGATTTGGCGGGTTGGGCACGGGCGATCGGGGAAAAACTCCACGACAGAAATGTTGAGCTCATCATCGAACCCGGACGCGCAATCGTCGCCAACGCCGGGGTGTTGTTGACGCAGATCGAATACTTGAAAACCACGGACGACAAGAACTTTGCGGTGGTTGATGCAGCCATGAATGATTTGCTCCGCCCAAGTCTCTACAGTGCTTGGCAGGATATACAAGTGGTTGAGTCAGTATCGGCGCCCGAACGGGTGTACGACGTGGTTGGCCCCATCTGTGAGTCGAGTGACTTCTTGGGTAAAGACCGTGCGCTTGCCGTGCAAGAGGGCGGTTTGTTGGCGGTGATGTCGGCGGGCGCTTATGGCTTTTCCATGAGCTCCAACTACAACACACGTGCCAAGGCCGCTGAAGTCATCGTTGATGGCGCTGGCGCCCAAGTCGTGCGAGCACGCGAATCAGTTGACGAACTTTTCGCACACGAATCTGTCTTTACGTTATAAGGTGCGTCGTGTTGTGACGCGTGAGAATGGCGCTGTGCTAACGTTCTCATGGGTAAGAGGCGTGATCTTTTCCCAAGCAGTAGAATGACAAATGGTGTTCGGTAACTCGCGCTTTTCTCAAACACGGCTATTATCCTGACTTTGAAAGGCCTTTTCAGAGCCTGTCTAGACAGGCTCTTCTGTGCCAACCGCGAGTTACACCATGTTGCTACCTTTTACAAAAATGCATGGCTTGGGTAACGACTTTATCGTCGTGAACAACCTGCAAAAGGATATCGAGCTTGACGATGCCACTATCCGCAAGCTCGCTCATCGACGGTTCGGCGTTGGCTTCGATCAACTGCTCATTGTTGAGCCGCCCAGTCATCATAACGTCGAGTTTGATTACCGCATACACAACGCAGACGGTTCTGAAGTAGAACACTGCGGCAACGGTGCCCGATGCTTTGCGCGCTTTGTGCGTGATAAGGGACTAACCACCCATAACCGCGTCGCTGTCCATACCAAGGGCGGCGACATCGTGCTGAACGTCAATCCCGACGAGAGTGTCACTGTCCAGATGGGCGTGCCCGAGTTTGAGCCGGCGCGTATACCTTTTTCTGCAGATTACTTATCTTCTTCCTATACTCTTGAACTGGACGACGATGTGATTGAGATTGGCGCGCTTGCCATCGGCAACCCGCACGCAGTCACCATTGTCCCCGATATTCAGAGTGCCGAGGTTGGCAGGTTGGGCGCCCAAGTAGAAAGCCACCCGCGTTTCCCTAATCGGGTTAACGCCGGCTTCATGGAGATCTTTGCACCTGACCACATCCGCCTGCGTGTGTATGAGCGTGGCGTGGGTGAGACCATGGCGTGTGGCTCTGGGGCCTGTGCTGCAGTTGTCTCTGGCGTGGTGCAGGGGCGGCTGGAAAACACCGTGACTGCGAGTTTGCCGGGCGGGGATTTGCGCATCTATTGGGCGGGCCCTGGCGAAACCGTTGAGCTGACAGGGCCTTGCGAGAGCGTATTTGAAGGTAATGTGAATCTATGAAAAACAACGAGAACATCGACGATACCGCAGCCCAAGAGGCGGCGTTCGTCGCTGATTATTTGCTGCAGAACCCGGAGTTTTTTCTGCACAATCCATCGCTGCTGACTGAGTTGCGGATTCCGCATGAGTCTGGCAGTGCAGTCTCGTTAGTGGAGCGTCAGGTGGGTTTGTTTCGCGACAAATGTCAAAACCTCGAATCGCATCTGAACGACTTGGTTGATGTTGCTAAAGAGAACGAAATACTCAACCAAAAAGTACATACCCTGGCTTGCGATATTATCAGCTGCAGCAGCCTGAAGTCGTTGGAGGTCAAACTCGCCCAATCATTGGAAGAAGGCTTCGGTGCGGATCGCATGGCCTTCCACTTTATTGATCGTGGCATTGATCTCGGCGAGAGCGCTTACACCTACGAGCCCGGTGAGTTGCAAATCGTGCGCGACAGTATGCAGGGCGCTGATATTGTCTGTGGCCGTCTCACTGACTTACAGAAGTCTGGTTTGTTTGGCACAGAGGCCGATGACGTGCGCTCTGCCGCATTGATCTGGTTGGCCCCACAAGAAGACCTCGGCTTGATGGTGCTGGGCAGTACTGACCCTGAGCACTTCACCGCCGAAAAAGGTGTCGTCTTCCTCGAACAGATTCGTAATCTGGTAGCGCACAAGGTGGATGCGCTGATTCGCTGATGTCCCAAGCCAGCAACGCTGAGGGCGTGTTGGAGCGTTTCCTCAGCGAGCTGCAGTCGGTCAAGCGTTACTCTCCCCACACGGTAGCCAATTATCGACGCGATTTGTTCGCGTTTTTACAGATATTTCGTGGACACGGGAAAGACGACTGGCGCGACATCAGCACGCAAGACGTCCGCCTCGCTGTTGCCAGTTTGCACCAAGATGGGCTCAGTGGCCGCACGCTTGCGAGACGTCTCTCTGCGCTACGCTCGTTTTACACGTATCTCATGCGACATCACCACTATGCGCAAAATCCTGCTGCGGACGTACGCGCACCAAAAGACGCGAAAGCACTGCCGGCCACGCTTGACCCCGAACAGATGCAGCGCCTACTGGATGAACCCGGAGACTCTGTACTTAGCCTGCGCGACGCAGCGATGTTTGAGTTGATGTATTCCAGCGGTTTGCGACTGAGTGAATTGGTCGGTCTGGATGTGAAAGACCTACAACTCGGCGAGGGCATGCTGCGTGTGACCGGTAAGGGCAATAAAACGCGTGAGTTGCCGATGGGGCGCAAAGCGGTGACTGCATTACACGCCTGGATGAGTGCCCGCACACAGTGGTTACAAGGGCCTGAATCTGCGCTTTTTCTGACCCAACGCGGGCGCAGGTTGTCAGCGCGCAGTGTGCAAGACAGGTTGAAGCGTCTTGCGGCGCGACAAGGTGTGGACAGAAACTGCTATCCGCATATGCTGCGACATTCTTTTGCCAGCCATATGCTGGAATCCAGTGCGGATCTGCGAGCCGTGCAAGAATTGCTGGGGCATGCAGACATCAGCACCACACAAATCTACACGCATTTAGACTTCCAACACTTAGCGAACGTTTACGACAAAGCACATCCGAGAGCGCGAAAAAAAGACGATCAAGACTGAAGTGCTAGCGTTTTCGACCTAATCGCCTGTTCCCTGCTTGTCGGGGTAGATCCCATATTCTTGCAGTTCTTGTTGTGCCAGCCCGTCTTCAGTGAGTGAGGCACCACTGCTTTCCACGCTGAAGAGTGAAAACGATCCCGTCGAGTCAATCTTGTCGACCAGCTTATAGTGAGCGACTGAATGACCTCGGCGGATATTGATACTTTCACCGGTGTGGAACATATATGCGGGTACAAAAATACAAGGGCGAGAAGCTTCGTCCAGCGTGGTGGCCATCAGGCATTCAGTTTGTGTCGTGATGCTGTTGTGGCTGCCGCGTGTGCGTTCCACCAATACCGGTTCTACGACGCGAGCGATGTGCGCGATACCGCATCGCAGGTGTGCGTTCTCATCAACGCGCATCCAGGTGACGACGCCCGTTATCCAATCGTCTTCGGCACTGTCGTCGCCCAGCTTGCGGCTGGCAACCAATTCACCGACCGTGATATGCGGGCTGGTGTCGCCGAGCCAGACCAAACCCAGACCGCCTTCTGAGCGGTTCAGTAAGACCCACTCGCCGCGATCGTTCATCGCACCTAGGGTGGCGTCCGTCGGTAAGCGACCGAGCGCCTTTTGCTGAGACGATGCGACATTGCGATGAGCGACGGCATCCCAAAGCGTGTTGCCGGATGTTTTGTCGTTGAAGCCCGGATGGGTGATAAAGTCGGTTTCGAGGTTGGTTTTTGGCGTGTCGCCGGAAGACTCAATCGTCAACTCCGGTTCACCAGCACTTGGTGTGTGGCTGTCTATCGGTTGTTCCGCATAGCGAAAAATGGCGTAGATCTCTTTCAGACCATGCAGGAAATCCATTTTTTCATGGCAAAACTCGCGCGAATACAGGCGTTCGTGGCGATCACATGACAGTGATTTATTCAGGCGATGCAGGATTTCACGGGTGAGCACATCACTTTCATAGAGGGCCGATACCGCTTTCGGTGTTTTGCTGGTCTGGCTGGCCAGGATTTGCATAAACTGCTCAAGATGCAGTGCACGCACGGAAGCCGATTCCTTTGCACCAAAAAAGCGCAACGTGGCGGCTGGTGCCGCACAGTCCAGATTAATGCCGTAAGAGATGGTGTCAGGCTTGGGTTTTTCGTCGACCAGCGTGATAGCGATATCATCAATGTGTTCAGCGATAAACGCTTGCAGTTGCACGATTTTGCCACGTCGCAAACTGTGCGAGCCAGACAAATAAAGTACGTGTAGCGCCGCGAAAAGATGCTCAGGGCTTTTGAGATCGTTGGCAGTGGAGATTTCGCGACCGATGGGTTTTTGGTGAATTTTCTGTTCGTCGGCGAGTCTGTAGAGCGTGTTGCAATCCTGCCAGACGTCATCGGGGATGTCTTCGTACACTTGCAGATGGCGCAGCGCCAGCTCATTTAAATAGTCAAGTGCAAGGACAATGGCGTGGTGGCGAATTTTACCGGTACCGGGTATTGCGCTACCGGCACTTTCGCTGACAACAATTTTGTAACCGAAGGCCATCTCCTGTAGCAGTGTGATGACGTTACGGTAGTTGCTCTGCTCGCGTGGCGCCATGGGCAGGCTTTGCCCTGTATAGCGTTGAGCGACAGTTTCGATGAGGTCACGCACAACAGGTCGGAACAGATCGAGGACCTCAAATCGGGTGCGAGGTGTGTTTTCCAAGCGGTTACAGTGCTTCAGCCCCCGCAACAGGTTTTGCGTAGCGTTCGCATCGGTGAGCGGATACAATTCTGACAACCAATGCCTGACCTTCTTGGGTGCCGTTGGGAAGCTACCTCGTGTCGGCCGGTTTCTGTTCGGTATGATCAGTTCCATAAGTGTATTGCCATCAGATGAGCCGACAGAGCGTTGCCGGGTTACAGGGCTGATGCCACAGCCTTGGCGGTGATCAGCCTAACACAATGCGGACTTGAAGTATTCGAGCGCAGGCCCCATCTCTTCGGGCATGCGCTGGTAAAGTCGGGGTCGCCGACATATCCGCAGGCTACGAGTGGTTAATCACACATTGTGCCAGAATGCGCACATCAGCGGCCGTTCGTGGCTTGCCGCCGCAACGCGAATCCTTTTTTCGGAGATTGACACGTGGATCAGTACAGAGGGACAACCATCGTTTCGGTGCGCCGCGATAACCAAGTGGTTATAGGCGGAGATGGCCAGGTCACCCTGGGTAACGCCATCATGAAGGGCAATGCACGCAAGGTCCGCCGCCTCTATGGTGACCGCGTCATCGCCGGTTTTGCGGGTGGAACCGCAGACGCCTTTACCTTGTTTGAACGCTTCGAAGGCAAGCTTGAGCAGTTTAACGGCAACCTGACCCGCGCAGCTGTCGAGTTGGCGAAAGACTGGCGCACCGATCGCATGTTGCGCCGATTAGAAGCATTGCTGGCAGTTGCGGATGAGAAAGCATCGCTGATCATCTCAGGCAACGGCGACGTGATTGAGCCCGAGGGTGGGTTGATTGCCATTGGTTCTGGTGGAGACTTTGCCAAAGCGGCTGCGCGTTCGCTGCTAGAGAACACGGATCTTGGCGCGCGCGATATCGTCGAGAAAAGCTTGTCGATCGCGGCAGATATCTGCATCTATACCAATCAAAACCTCACTATCGAATCGCTCGATATTCAGTAGTAATTGTGCTTGAGCACCGGATACGACCATGTCTGATATGACACCACGCGAAATTGTTCAGGAACTTGATAATCACATCGTTGGCCAGCAAGACGCTAAGCGAGCGGTGGCCATCGCATTGCGAAACCGCTGGCGACGGCAACAGGTTGGCGCAGAGTTGCGCAATGAGATTACCCCTAAAAACATCCTCATGATCGGCCCGACCGGGGTGGGCAAAACAGAAATCGCCCGTCGCCTGGCGCGGCTGGCGAATGCGCCTTTCATTAAAGTTGAAGCAACCAAGTTTACGGAAGTCGGCTATGTGGGTCGCGATGTCGAGTCCATTATCCGCGATCTTGCGGAGGTCGCGATCAAACAGACCCGCGAAATGGAAATGGAAAAAGTGCGTTATCGCGCCGAAGACGCGGCAGAAGATCGCGTGCTCGATATTCTCCTGCCGCCTGCGCGCGGTGGGGCGACGGACGTGGGTGATGACTCAGGCTCACCGGAATCAAGCACGCGGCAGAAGTTTCGCAAGAAGCTGCGTGAGGGCGATCTGGATGACAAGGAAATTGAGATAGACATTCGAGCTCCGTCCATCGGTGTGGAGATCATGTCACCTCCGGGTATGGAGGAAATGACCCAGCAACTGCAGGGCATGTTCCAGAACATGGGTCAGAAGCGCACCAATAAACGCAAACTCAAGATACGTGAAGCACTGAAGCTATTGGTGGATGAAGAAGCTGCCAAGCTCGTTGACGAAGATGATCTCAAAGTAAAGGCGATGGAGAATGCTGAGCAAAATGGCATTGTCTTCCTGGATGAGATTGACAAGGTCACGCGGGCACATGAGCGCGCTGGCGCGGATGTATCGCGCGAGGGTGTGCAACGCGATTTGCTGCCATTGGTGGAGGGCTCGACGGTGTCCACCAAGTTCGGTCAGATCAAGACCGACCATATCCTCTTCATCGCGTCGGGTGCCTTTCATCTGTCCAAGCCGTCCGACCTCATCCCTGAGCTTCAGGGGCGCTTACCGATTCGCGTGGAATTGAATGCGCTGACCAGCGAAGACTTCGGCCGCATTCTGCGTGAACCCAATGCGTCGCTGACGGAGCAATACGCAGCTCTGCTCAATACAGAAGGCGTCGCACTGGCGTTCACTGACGATGGTTTGCAGCGCATTGCCGAGGTTGCATGGCAGGTCAACGAGCGGACAGAGAATATCGGCGCACGACGCTTACACACAGTGATGGAGCGCCTGCTCGAAGAAGCCTCTTACGACGCTTCAGACCGCAGTGGCACCACGATCTCGGTCGACCAAGCCTATGTTGACGCGCACTTGGGTGCCTTGGTGCAAGACGAGGATTTAAGCCGCTATATATTGTAAGCTGTGACGAGTGAGTGTTGGCTCTGAGCGTCACGTTGTAGGGTATGATCAAACCGACTGACATCAAACTGCATCAGCAAAGTCACGTCCTTGAGTTCCAATTCGAGGATGGCTTTGCGTGCAATCTGACCTGCGAATACCTGCGCGTGTATTCCCCCTCTGCGGAGGTCCGCGGTCATGGGC
>DOIU01000121.1:0-501 GCA_003511825.1 Gammaproteobacteria bacterium
ATGCGGTGCGGATCAAAACTCACGGACTCTTCCGTGCCGGGCACGCCTTGGACCCGCGCGACCTGGTGCAAAATCGACAAGACATCGGCCAGCAATCCGGCGTAGTCGGGCGCATAGTCGGCAAACACGCCGACCAACGTCATCACCGCTTGGGCATCGCCCTCGCCCAGTGCCGCGACCAGGTCCAGCACGCGCGTCGGCGACGGCCGGCCCAACATCGACTCCACCTCGCTCGCCAGCACTTTGCCCTCGCCAAACGCAATCGCCTGATCCAGCAGACTGAGCGCGTCGCGCATACTGCCGTCGGCGGCGCGCGCGATGTGCGCCAAGGCATTGTCCTCAACCTCACAGGCTTCACGCACCATCAGTTCAGACAGGTAGCTGCTGATCTGTTGCTCGGGCAGGCGCTTGAGGCTGAATTGCAGGCAACGCGACAGCACCGTGACCGGGACTTTCTGCGGATCCGTGGTGGCGAGCAGGAACTTCACATGCTCGGGCGGC
>DOIU01000121.1:821-6132 GCA_003511825.1 Gammaproteobacteria bacterium
TTCACATGCTCGGGCGGCTCTTCGAGGGTTTTTAGCAGCGCGTTGAAGCTGTGATCGGAGAACATGTGCACCTCGTCGATGAGGTACACCTTGTAGCGACCACTGGTCGGTGCGTAAGGGACGTTCTCCAGCAGTTCGCGGGTTTGATCGACCTTGGTGCGAGAGGCGGCGTCCACTTCGATGAGGTCAAAAAACCGTCCGGCGTCAATGTCACGGCAGGTGGCGCACTCGCCGCAGGGGCTGGCGCTCACGCCTCGCTCGCAATTGAGGCTTTTGGCAAAGATGCGCGCGATGGTGGTTTTACCCACGCCACGGGTGCCGGTAAAGAGGTAGGCATGGTGCAGGCGGTTTTTGTCGAGCGCGTTGGTGAGCGCGCGCAAGACATGCTCCTGACCGACCATGTCCTCAAAACGGTGTGGACGCCACTTGCGGGCTAATACCTGATAACTCATCGTGCCAAGATAGCCGGGTTCAGAAGCGGTGCAAGCGTCGCCTGATGTTCGTCGGCGCACTGCAGAATAAGGGTGGCGTCCTGCACCAGCCACATCCCGGCGCCCGAGTCCGCTGCTGCCGCTGCTCCCTTCCGGGCCTGACGGGGTTCACAGTTTATCGTCGCGAGAGGGCCGATACAGGGCACCATAGACAAGCCGCTTATTTTGCCTCGTCTTGGGCGTCTGTGGCAAGCAATGATTACGGCGGCGCGCGGACCCGCTTGTCGGGCGGCTCGGGGTGATCCAACAGGCGAATCTCCAGCCTGTCCCCCCGATCGTCACTCGCATCACCGGTCAGATCCACCACAAGGGCATCCCCATCCGCGAGTTGCACACCGTCGGGCAAGGTGTCCGCTTGCAGTCGCACGCGGTACTGCCCGGGCGGCAGAAAATCAAACGCGTACTGGCCAAAGGCCGCGCTGGCGGTCTCCTGGCCGGTATCGAGTTCCAGGCCGATGTTTTCCAAGCGTTCATCGCGGTCATCGAGCGCGCCGTTGCGGTTTCGGTCCACATAGACCACGCCCGACAGCTGGTGCCCTTTGACCACCGGAATCTTGATTTCAGTAATCTGCGAATCGCCAATGCGCACCGGCGAAATCGCTTGCGGGTCGCCCATATACCCCAGCGGCAAACGGCTGACATCCGGTAAGATGCGATACACACCGACCGGCAAGTTCTGAATGGTAAAGCGCCCCTCGGGGTCGGCGTTTAGACCCAACCGCGTGCCCTTGATGGCCACGCGTGCGCCGGGAATACCCGGCTCATCAGCTTGTTGCACACCATCGTAGTTGCGATCCAGGAACACCTGCCCCATCAACAAGCCCGCGTTTTCGCGCGACTGGCTGATATGCCGTGGCGGATTAAAGGCGTAGTACGCCGTCACGCTGGCGTACAGATTGTCGTCGCCTTCCAGATTGCTGTAGTAATGGCTCTTCAAGGAAAGCAAGGTGTTGTAGCGGTACGTCAACGAGGCGTTCACGTAATCAGAACTGTTCTGAAACGTCTCATCATCGTCGCCAGTGGTGTCTGACTCAATCCGTTGGATGGCGAGATTTTTACCGTAGCTGGCAGCAAAGCGTGTGCGCGGGCCAAGCAGCTCACCACTCTGATAAGACAGCAGCGCCCCCAGATTGGCGCTTTCCGTCTGGCGATCTTTCCAGGCATTCAGTCGTGGCGTCAGCGCCACCTTCGCCCCCTGACGGAAGTACCGCTCCCAAGGGTCGCGCCCGAGTTGCAAGGCTGTCAACCAACCGTGCCCGGACTCGTCACCGCGTTGGTCTTCGTGACGGAGCAGTAGGTTGTAGCGGTCATAGTGCCAGAGTGCCTGCGCGTTCAGACGCCGCACACTCTCGTCATCGCTGGCCGACGCGCGCGTCCAGGAAAAAAACGTCCACGGACTGAGCGCATGATCCCAAGGTTTCAGTGACATGCTCGCGATCGACGACTCCCGCCAATAGTCCACGTCCTCGGCATCGTCTTCTTGAAAGACGCCGCGCAGCTCGCGACTGTGACCGAGCGAATACGCCATCTGCGTGTTCGGCCGGTAACTGGCGTTCAAGCCATAGGACAAGCGGTCCGCCTCCAGTGACAGCGCCGTCAGCTCATCGCCATTATCATCCTCGTCATCGGTCTCTTCCAACACTTGGCGCGCGTATTCGGCGGCGAGTTCAGCCGATTGATAATCACTGCGCGCCGAGACGGAGAATGCTCGCGTGGGCTCCAGTCGTCCCTCCCAGGCCGCTTGCCCGCCCAGGCGGCGACGGTCATCCGATTCGTAAACACCCAGGGCGATGTCCGTGCGTTGGTACAAATCGCCCCAGCTGAAATCCGGGTGTTCAAAGACGCGATAGCTGCTGCCAACAATCGCGCGGGTATCAGCGTCATCGTCATTGCGTGCCGCCAGGCCCAGCTCAAATTTCGCGTGATTGGCGTAATAGCGGACGCCACCCACCTCGGGCCCGAACGTGGGCACAGCATCACCCTCGTCGAGCGTGCGTACCCCTGATTGCGCTTTACCCAATGTGCCGACCAGGACGCCATCGTTAGTCGGGTTATAAAAGTAGGCTCCGCGAATGCGCGCGGCGTCCACGCCCGTGAGTTCACCCTTTTGCGTGTTGTGATCACCGATGCCCAGACCCCAGCCGTCAATGGATTCGGCATACAGCTGCATCCACTCGGGGGTAAAGCCATCGTCGCCTTGCGTCGTGGGCGTCTCGTACTCGTAGCGCAGGTTATAGCGGCTGTAGTGACCTCGGACCACGGCACTCGCGCGGTGCTCACTGTCGTAAAAGACTTTGGCCGACTCCACACTCGGCGGGCTTGAGGCCGCGCGCGACTGAATGCTGTCACCCGGATGGATAATCCGCGCCAACTCGCCGTCCAGATCCACATCAATGCGGCGGCTGCCCGGAACGATGGTGATGTAGGTGCCCGTCAGCGAAGCCACAGACTCCTTCGGCAGTAATAAGAGATTGCGATCGGCATACGCGAGATTCGGCGCATTGCCCACCGGCGTGCCGTCGACTTGCACCAAGCCGCTGATCAAATTCAGAGAGATACGCGCATTGTCTTGGTAACGCGTCACCGTGAGGGTGTTGCCGTCGGGCGACACCGTCAGTCGGCTGCCCAGCTCCTCAACCAAGGGGCGCAAGGGCAACAGCAGCACATGGCCCAGCGCCCGCGGCTGCGGGTCCAAGTACGGCAGCAATTGTCCGTTCACATAGAGTTTAAAGCCGCTGACATAGCGCAGGCGCTTGTCCAGCGTGAGGGTGATTTCGTCGTTGCCGTCATCTCGCTTCACATGCAAGCCGGCAAAAACTTGCACGGCGTTGGCCGGGAACAGTCCCAGGGTCGTGTCCACCTGCCCGACTTCGTTCAGATAACCCACGCTCCGGCCGTTGGCCTTGACTTCACCGGTCTCAGCCTCGAGCGTAAACCGAGCGCCATCGCGTGAGCGAACATAGCTGACCCGTCCGCCCTCTGCATCCATCGACAAACCATCGCCCAACAAGGCGGCCAGCGGGGCCAGCGGCAGTAGCAATTCGCCCTGCGCTGTCACGTAGGCCGATAAACCTGCAACGGGTTCGCCGTTGAAAATGAGCCGATGCGGTAAGCGTTGCCGATCACCCAGATCGGCTTCCGTCACATCAGGAAAGTCCACGATCGGCATTGGTGTCGCGGGTGCCAGCGTGGGGTCAGGGAATTCGGGGGTATCGGGGCGCACGCCATCCGCATCGCTTGCGGGTGCTTCCTCCGGGTCGCGCGTGTCGAGGCGTGGGCTGACGGGAGCCGGTTCAGCAGCATCGCGCGAGACCACGGTCCGCTCCCAGTCATCAGGCACTTCAATCCACGGGTCTTTCAAGACAGGCGTCGCAATGATGTCCTCGTCGGCGATATAGCGATCCACCACCGTCCACGACAGCGAGACCTCCGGGTACTCGGGGCTGAAGTCAGAGGAACGACTGCGGACACGCGCGAACGCACCGGCATCCACCACCTGTTCAGCCTGAGTTAACGCAACTGCGGCACGGGCCTCGGTGGTCGATTCTGCCAGCGCAACGTCGACAACGCACAGCGCTTGCCCGCAGAGCATTACCCCCGCAGCCATCGCACGCACGCGTTTTTTAGAAAGAAAAGCCGTCAAAAAGACGGAATCACATGTTTTCAAACAAGTCTACTCGGACCAGTATTTCTTCCTTGAAAAACCATGACTCCTTGCACCCAGTCACGAGCAAATATCAAGCCGTAAACTGACAAAAGCGTAAAAAAATCTGAAAATAAAGTGACTTTGGGTAAATCAGCTACGTACAACTGCTGATACAGTGGGTGAAAATGGCAGGCACAAGAGAAGGTCTGAATCGATCAGACAGATCGAAAACACAAGCCGAGTACGCGCGATCGCGTGCGGGTAACTAAAGGGGAGCTATTGGAGCTGGATTTCGCCGGACACAGCGATGCGGATGCGCGATGTCCCCGCGTCCGTCGCCGGGGCGGCAACAGCGCCCATGCTGCTTTTAGCGCTCATCGCCATCACTTCATTGCGCGCATACACGGGTGGCCCCTGCCGACCCGCGTCAATCATCACTTGGATAACACGGTAAGAGGACGCTTGCATGCTCTTCTGAATCAAGCTGGCGCGGGCGCGAAAGGCGGCCAAGGCATCGTCAAGCAAGGCATTTTCGGCCTCCTGCCGTGTGACCGACTGCGGTGTAAACTGCATGGCGCGCACCGTCAATTTTTCTTGCAATATCGCGACGGCTTTTTTTACGGATTCAAACTCAACGCTCTCCAGCACCAGCTCCTGTGAGCTGCGCCAGCCGACGATGCGGTTCTGTTCGTACTTGGGCGAGGTGCTGTAGCGCTTGGTTTGGGTTTTGATATCGGGGAATTTTTCGGTCTGCAACAAGGCCCACAGCATGTTTTGATTGATGCGATCGGCCAAGGCCGCGCTGTCGCGGTCTTCGTCCTCAACCACCAACACCACCGTCATCAGATCGTTCTCCACTTCCGACTCGGTGCTCACTTGCAAACTATAGCGGTCATACACCACGGGCGTGTCACCCTCGGCGAAGGCACTGTACGGCACCAGTGCGATGATCAGCCAGAGCCATACGGTCAAGCGCAGCGCCCATCGGCGATTACGGTGTTGCATCCTCTATTCCCTCGTCACGCGGCCTGTCAGGCCGCCGTTGTACTTTCCAGAATGGCTGTCACGCCCATACCTCCGGCGGTACAGACAGAGATCAAGCCACGGCCCGCACCCGCGTGCTGGGCCAGTGTTTTGGCAAGTACACCCCCAATGCGCGCACCGGTCGCGGCGA
>DOIU01000374.1 GCA_003511825.1 Gammaproteobacteria bacterium
CAGGCCAATAAGGCTTCACTGACCGACGCTGCATCACCGGTCGCGCAGGCGGCTTTGACGCCGTTCAGGCTGACGCTGGCGCGCGGTGTTGGCGCGGATGACGGCGAGCGCAGTGGCTGACGCGCACGATGCGCGCGCAACGCCCACAATAAGCCTGTCAGCATCCAGCCAGCCATGGCCACCAAGGCCAGCCAACGCCACCACGGGCTCGTCGCATTTTCAACAGGCGCGGCCGGACTGTCGGCGGTGGCAATGGGCGGCGTGACGGCTGCGGGTGCTAAATCGGCAGCAATCGGTGCGGGCACTGTCTGATCGGGGGGCGGCGCCGGCGCAGGATTGGCCGGCCCACTGACGCGCAGTGTCTGTGCCGGCAAGGTGGCATAACGCAACTCCTGCCGCTCGGTATCAAACCACTCCAGGCGGATCGGCGGCAAGGTGATGTCGCCAGCTTCACGCGGAATGATGGCCCATTTCTCCACCCGGTAGCTCACCACCGCGTCCTCAAGCATCTGGTCACGCACCTCAGCCTGATCAGGATAGATGCGGGCCTGTGACAACTCGGGCGGCACAATCGGTGGCAGCTGCGAACCTTGCAAGCCCTTGGCGGACAATTGCAACGTCAGCGTGATCGGTTCATCGACCCGCGCTTGCATCGGGTCGGCACTCCAATCATGCGTGAGGCTGAGCGCTTGCGCCGGCAGCCACCAGGACGAACTGCTGGATGCTGCGCGCGGGTCCACCGTTAAGGTCACGGTGTTACTGTTTACCCGGATCTTTCGCGTGGGCGTGAACAGGCTGCGGCCGCTGCGGCTGTCGTCGCGGATGGTCGCGAGTAATCGCAACGGTCCGATCGTCACCTCGCCACTTTCCTGCGGAAACAACGCGTACTTGCGCTCAATCACTTGGTACTGGCGATCACCGCGCTGCTCGGTGTAGCTTTTATCGTTGCCCAGGCGCTGCATCACCACACCGGACGCCTCCGGATCACTCAGACTGCCCTCGAGGATACTGCGCGACTGATAGACTTTCGCGCTCAGAATCACCTGCTCTTGGACAAAGGCCTGGGTTTTATCCAACGCCAGCAATAACTCAAAATCCAAGCCCTGCCCCGCGTCTGCCGCCGCCTCTTGCACATCCAGGCTCAGCGGCTGAGACACCACACCCGCCAGCGAAAAGGACGGCACGGTCAGTGTGCCCGTGCGCATCGGCATTAAACTGAGCTGCCAGGTTTGCGTCGCTTGCGTCACATCGTTGGTCATGCGCACACTGCGCGAGCTGCCAGTATCCAAGATCTCAAAATCTTGCTGTAGCGCACTGAAATCCAGCTCGCCCTCGAGGTCTGTTGCAGTCACGGTCAGAATCACCGACTGCCCCAGCGCGCTCTGCGCGCGATCCAATTGCGCGACCAGACTGGCCGCCAGGCTTGGCGTTGCCAGTGTGATTAAAAAGAGCCCTAAGAGCGCGCGAAACGCACAGGCGCGACCGGCCATCACCATGGGTTTTCTCCATGACGCACCTGCGGATACTGATGGCGGTGCGCCTGTAACAGTTTATTGCGTAGCAGTTCACTGGGGTCTTCGGGAATACGACGCAACCATTGCTCCGTCGCCTGCTGATCTTCGCTCATGGGAGAGATGTCTGCCGCAGTTTGAGAGTTGCCAGCGGCTTGCTCCGGTGGCGATGCCTCGGACGGCCTGGCGCCCTCACCGCTGGCGGAGTCCGGCGCTTGCGCGTCTTGTTGGTCATCTTCATGCGCGTCGCGCGGTTCACTGTCCGCATCCGCTTCACCGGCTTCGGCATCCGACGGAGGCTGGTCAGCCTCTGAGTGAGCACCTGGTGACGGCGAGTCCTGCCGCTCGCCATCCGCCCCTTGCGGTGGCGACGGCTGCTGGTCTTGCCCTTGTTCCGCATCTTCTGACTGCGGCTGTTGCTGCCCTTGCGACGAGGGTTGCTGGGGCTGTTGTTGTCCGTCTTGCTGCTGTTGTTGTGACTGCGACTGCTGTTGCTGCTGCATCAATTGTTCAATCAGCGCGCGGTTAAAGGCGGCATCCTCCCGCAACTGCGCTGGCAGATCCTCCTGCCCGAGCAGATCATCGTAAGCCGCGACCGCCTCGGCGAGTTGGCCGTCGCGCGCCAAGGCATTACCTAAGTTATAGCGTGAAACGGCGTCCTCCCCTTGCGCGAACGCGTCGGTCGCCGCCGCAAAATTACCGGCACGATACTCGCCCACCCCCTGCCATGGCGCTTGCTCAAACAGTTGCGCAGCCTCGGCCGGTTGTTCATCCAGCAGCCGTTGCGCCCGCTGGTGCTTATTCAGCCACAGATCCGCCCACTCAAAAGCATACAAGGGCGGCACCATCAACAGCAGCATGCCTGCCAAGATCAACCGATATCGGGCGGTCATAACACACCTCGACGAAAGACACTCAGTAACACGACGGCCATCGGCAACATCAACCAAGCGCCGTACTCAATCCATTGCTCAGCGTATTGTTGGCCTGCCTCATCACGCCCATCGCGCTCGGGTGCAGTGACCAAGGCATGGATGTCTTGATCATCGCTGCGCAGTTCGCTGAAACGCCCACCCCCACTGGCCGCCAGATCGCGCAAACCTGCCAGATCCACCGGCGGCACCACAATATGGTTGTGCGCGTCTTTTAACAAGCTGCCGTCTTGCAGACGCACGGGCCCACCCTGGGCGGTACCCACGCCGAGCACTGACAGCGTATACCCCTGGGCTCGCAGCTCGCGCGCAGCGGTAAACGCCTCGCCATTGAGCGATGAGTCCGTCAACAGCAGCACGGTGGCCCCAGCTTGGGCCTGCGACCGTTGTAACAACTCGCCCGCCTTGCGTAATGCCGGGCCAATCTTGCCCCCCTGCACCGGCATCAACTCGGGTGATAACGCGTCCAGAAACGCGGTCACGGTATCGGCATCGTCGGTAACGGGGCTGATCACATACGGCACCTCGCTGAACACCACCAAGCCGCTTTGCAAATCCGGAAAGGCGTCCAGCAGATCCCCGATCTTAAAGCGCGCGCGCGCCAAGCGGCTGGGCTTGATATCCGTCGCGTTCATGGACAAGGACAAATCCAGCACCATGACCATTTTGTGTTCAGCGCGAAACACCGGCGCGGGTT
Organism: Gammaproteobacteria bacterium; assembly: GCA_003511825.1. GTDB lineage: Bacteria > Pseudomonadota > Gammaproteobacteria > Granulosicoccales > Granulosicoccaceae > UBA7957. The sequence continues at coordinate 3,141 of DOIU01000374.1, forward strand.
GCTTTTCCCAAACGGGTCCGGCCAACGCGACAATCGCCAACACACCGCAGACAGCCATCATCACGGAAGGCCACGCCCGTGCACGCCCGGCGCTGCCGACCAGCACATAGGGCGCCAAGGCGTCGTCGACCAAGCCGCGCCATGCGTGCTGCTGCACTTGCAAACGCAGCAAGCGCACGACGGCCCAAAGCAAGGGAATCAGTGCCAGCCACCACAGGGGCCGCAAAAAATGCAACTCGCTCACCCGACGCGCCCCCTGCCGGCCAGCAGCACCCAGCCGATACTGCCCAGCAGTACCGTGCCCAAGGGCCAAACAAAAAGCTCGTGACGCGGCCGGCGCACCGCTTGCTCGTCCTCGGTCGGTTCCAGCGTGTCAATGAGTTGATAGATCTCTTCCATCTCTTCGGTGTTGCGCGCGCGAAAGTAGCGCCCACCCGTGAGCGATGCGATGTCCGTGAGGGATTTTTCATCCAGATCTGAGCCGCCACCGCCGATCGGTGCCCAGCTTAAACCCGTGCCGTCGGTGCCGACACCAATGGTGTAAATGCGCACACCCATGGTTTGCGCCAAACGTGCGGCATCCAGGGGTTGCACATTACCGGCGGTATTCGCGCCATCGGTGAGTAAAATCAATACACGCGATTCTTCCGGTCGCGCACGCAGCCGCTTGAGAGACAGGCCAATGGCATCACCAATGGCAGTGGCTTTGCCGGCTAACCCGACCGCCGCTTCTCCGAGAAAGTGTTGGACGGTATCGCGATCATGTGTAAGGGGCGTTTGCACGTGCGCGCGCTCACCGAACAGAATCAAGCCAATGCGATCACCTTCGCGTCGCTCAATAAACTCCCGACCGAGTTCCTTCACCACCGCCAGTCGCGACACCATCCGACCTTGGTAGCGAAAATCGTCTTCGCGCATGCTGCCGGAGATGTCCACGCCAAGCATCAGATCGCGCCCGGATGTCGGCAGTGCCAGCGGCTCGCCCAACCACTGCGGTCGCATGAGCGCCAGGGCCAAGAGACACCAGAGCATGTAGGCCCAGAGCGGACGTCGCTGCAAGCGACTACGGTTGCCCGAGCCCGTCTGGGCCAAATCTTGGAATCGCGCCAGCGAAGGCACTTGCAAGGCGGTCTGCTCACGGGCCTGGCGCGCCGGCAAAAACCACCAGATCAATGGCGGCAACAGCACCATCGTGGCTAACCAGGGCCACTCGAAATGAATCATATCGCCCTCCGTGGTGCCTGCTGGGCTGCGCGACGAATCAAGTGCTCCAAGGCGGATAAGACCGGCGCCAGATCCAGTGATTCGGTGTCATCGGGGCGTTGCCACGCGCGGTCGCCTAACAGCCGAACAGGGCCTTGGGTAAAATCGCGACTGTTCGAGAGACGGTCAAGCGTTTCCAGCCAGGCGGTATCGGTCAAGCGCGCGACGCGGGTGCGTTCACCCACCGCCAAGGCGACCCGCCGACACAAGACTGAGCAGGCTTGCAATACTAAATCGGGCGCCATCCCGGCCGCCAGCTGCTGTCGCAACTGCTGCAATTCACGCTCGGCTTCGCGTTGCCAGGCGCGGGCCTGATACCAACGCCACCCGAGATACGCCAACAGCCCGATCAATCCCAACAGCAAGGCAGCGAGTATCCACCACCCCGGCGCCAGCGGCCACCAGCCCGGATCAGCCGGTAAGGCAATATCGCGTAACAGGGCCAAGGGGTCGGCGGTGTTATCCATCGGCCCGCTCCGGATGGGCAGCTGAGCGTCCGGCCAACACCGCGGCCGCCTGATCGTCGAGTGCACCGTTGGTCAGTAACGACACATAGCGGTGACGACCTCGCGTAAAAAACTGCGCCAACTGCGTCTGCATATCCGCAAACTGCGCCTGGTACGCGTGCCGTGCCTGGCGAGACTGCGTATGCACACGCAATCGCCCACCGCCGGCCGCCCGCACACTGTAATCGCCGGGCGGCGGCAACGCCGTTTCCAACACATCGGCGATGTGGACGGCGGTGACGCTATTGTGCTGCATCAAGGCGGCAAACGCCGCCTTGGCGCGGGTATCAAAGCCGGCAAAGTCACTGAAGAAATACACTTGGCTACCGGTATGCACCAGGCGTGACAGCCGTCGAACACCGTCAGTGAATGGCGCCACCGCATCGCTTGCGGCTGACGCCTGTGCCGGATCGGTGAGTTCGACAATTGCGCGGAATAGCGGCATCACGCCGCGCCGCCCGGTGTCGGGTTTGATTTCTCGATGGCCATGCTCACCAAACACCAGTCCGCCGACACGATCATTGCCGAGTACAGCGGTCCAGGCCAATACCGCGGCCAAGCGCGCGGCAACCACGCTCTTGAACGCCCCGCGCGTGGCAAAGAACATCCCAGGGCGCGCATCGAGCACCACAAAGTGCGGTCGCTCGCGCTCCAGGCTAAAGAGTTTGGTGTGGGGTTTGCCGGTGCGGGCGGTGACGTTCCAATCGATTTGGCGGATGTCATCGCCGGCTTGGTACATGCGCAGTTCCGAGAAGTCCAGCCCTCGGCCCAGCTGGCGCGAACGCACAGCGCCAACCTGCGTGGCCGCGACCGGGTGTTTGGGGCGCGCCTGCAAACAACGGGCGATACGACGACAGTCCAGCAACTCGTCGACCGTCACCGCGACGGGCGAACGCCGTTCAGTCACAGACTCGGCACCCTTGTGCATCGCCATATCACCTCAGGGTGCAGCCACCTGATCCAGGAGCTGATCAAGCACGTAGTCGGGCGTGATCGCGTCGGCTTCTGCCTCATACGACAGCAACACGCGATGCCGCAACACGTCGTGCACC
>DOIU01000413.1 GCA_003511825.1 Gammaproteobacteria bacterium
CGCGCTCGACGGGGAGGCTCTCACTCTCGGGCACCTGATCAGCATCTTGGGCGGGTAACTCTGGCGTCTCGGGCTCGGCATCCAACGTTTGCGTTTGCGCCTTTCGCTGGGACCAGCGTTGCAAAAACGGCGAGCCGTTGTCCGCGCCGGACTTCTCCGAGCCCGTCATTGCGCAACCTTCCAGTTTTTGCGCACGCGCTTGACCTTCTTCTCAGGCACGTAGTGCGTGAGCACAAAACGTTCAATCCAGGCGATAAACTCAGGCGGTGGGTCGATGGCTTCGGCCCACTCGTCAGTCTCGACGTAGGCGTTCGCTTCATCGGCACTGGCCGTCACCAAGAAGGGCGCGGGATCTTGCCCTTCCGCATCCCGACAAACCACAAACACGCGCGGCGTGCGCATCATCAAGTTGTGGTAGTAGCTTTCAGCCTGATCAACGTACAGCGAAATGCTCAGGCCGGTATGAAGATACAGACGATAGTCCGTGGTTTGTTTTAGCAGGGTCCTGGCTTGTATATCATCAGTTTGTTTTCGAACCACAATGCCATCCACCGACCAACGCGTTGAGAGCCACGGATTATCGTGAACCTCTGTGGCCCGCATCAAAACACCTAGGGGACAACTCGACGACAACTCGATCGTGGATGAAGACACACATCACCTCAGTGGAACTAACGCGCAGTGATGTTCAATCAGCAAGTTGCAGACCACGGACAATACGCCTTATCTCCTTGATTTTGAGGCGAGAGGCTGGGACATTTTGTCCACAGCCCGAACGGACTGTGTCACAATGACACAACGATTACGGCCAAATACGCCTGTTTTAATGAGTTATTCTGCGGAACGACTATTGCAGCTCCTATTCAGGGAAGGGCCACACCAACAACCGGAAGCTCTAACATGAATCCAAAGTCAGAACTGCCTGTTTTAACCGATACCGCCTTACCCCCCTCACACCCGGTTACCGCCTGGGATGAATACGGCGAACCGCGCGAATTCGACATTGCTGCAGAGCAAGCACTGACCGTTTACATCGACAAGCGCGAAGTGGTGACTTTGATGACGCTGGGCACCCACCCAGAGTTGTTGGTACTTGGCTTCCTCAAAAACCAGGGGTTTGTGCAACACCTCAGCGACATTAAAGCCATTCAGGTAGTTTGGGACGTGAACGCTGCAGCTGTGACCACAGTGAATGGTGTTGATGGCTTGGAAGAAAAACTCGGCAAGCGTACAGTGACGACGGGTTGTGGCCAAGGCACTGTTTTTGGCCGCATTATGGAAGATGTTGAGCGCATCAAAATTGCCCCTTTGGCGCTGCAGCAATCGGGGATCTATTCACTGCTTCGCAACCTCAGCGCCCACAACGACGTCTATAAACGTGCCGGCGCCGTGCACGGCTGCGCATTGTGCGAAGGGGACGAAATTGTATTTTTCACGGAAGACGTTGGACGCCACAACGCCGTGGACGCGATCTGCGGACACATGTGGCTCAATCACATACCCGGCGCCAACAAGGTTTTTTACACCACAGGTCGGCTCACTTCAGAGATGGTGATCAAAGTTGCCCAGATGGGCATACCCGTCTTGCTGTCACGCTCCGGTGTCACCCAGGCGGGGTTGGCTTTGGCCCAGCGCATTGGCATCACCATGATCGCGCGCGCAAAGGGTCGGCATTTTCTGGTCTATCACGGGCGCGAGCATATTGCGATGGACGCCGTCCCCGCGCGCAGCCGACGCCCGCCCCCTGACGTTAAACGCCGCTAGCGAGGAGCGATATGGCCACCAGCTATGCTAACCCGACAGCAAGTTCTAGCCCGTATATGAGCGTGCGTGAAGTCGCCAAATACTTGCACTTGAACGAAAAGAAGATTTATCTGCTGGCCAGTGAGGGTAAAATACCGGCCACCAAAATCACTGGCAAGTGGCTGTTTCCGAGAGAATTGGTCGACCAATGGATTCTCAATGCCAGTCACGGCGGCGTGCTCACGGACCGAATGATCATCGGCGGCTGCGACGATCCACTGATTACCCGCACCCTTGAGCACCTGAATTCAGAGTTGAACGGACAAGCGCTGTTCAGTTATTGTTACGCGAGCACGCCGTTGGGCTTACGACTGCTACAACGAAATAAGATTGATGCTTGCTGTATGCGCTGGGGCCCGGCACCAGAGAGTGCCATTCGCCATCCCGCATTTCTGCGACGGTTTAATGATCGCCAAGATTGGATTTTGGTACGCGCATTCACGCGCGCGCAGGGCTTGATCGTCAGGAAAGAGATCAGCAACGCCGAGCAACCCCTCGATGCGTTGGTGCGTGCAGGCCATCGATGGGCACTGCGCTCCGAAGGCTCAGGGGCTCAGCGTATATTTGCCGAACAGCTCGGCCGCGCCGGCCTGCGCATGAGCGACATATCGAGTGCCGCCATCGCGGCATCCGATCACGAAGCCGCCGCCCTGGTTGCGCGCGGACAGATAGACATTGTGCCCGGAGCGCACAGCTCCGCGCGTGAATTTGGGTTGGGGTTTGTTTCGCTTTGCCATGAAAATATCGACCTTGTACTGCCACGCAACATTTACTTTCGCAAATTGCTTCACAAGTTTTTGGAGTACCTTACGCGCACGCCGGACGACCCTGCCCACTCCCGCGGCTACGACTTCGCCACCTCGGGACGCATTGTCTGGAGTCATGAAGCGAACACTTAGCGCCGGCTGCTGCACACTCGCGTTGTGCCTGAATAGCGTGGCACTGGCCGGCGACGAACCTCTCTTGATCAAGCGTTGGCACGCCGCGATTGAAAACAACGACAGTCAAACACTCTACGCACTGGCAGACGACGTTGCCGACATCAACACGACCACGCCAGAGCGCCATAAAAGCGCACTGATGGCCGC
>DOIU01000028.1 GCA_003511825.1 Gammaproteobacteria bacterium
GCGCCCGGCAGGATTCGAACCTGCTACCCTCGGCTTAGAAGGCCGATGCTCTATCCAAATGAGCTACGGGCGCATAACAACTGCTAGCAGATCGCCCGCCCGGGCTAAAAATCAAGGGATTGGTCGGGGCAGCAGGATTCGAACCTGCGACCCTCTGGTCCCAAACCAGATGCGCTACCAGGCTGCGCTATGCCCCGCTATCAACTTGATTCTGCTTATACCACTGGCATTGCAGGGGCGCGAGTCTACGCAATCTGGCAGGGCGCGTCAATCGAGATCACGTTTTTTCTTTTAATCTCGACAAGTTGACGGCAAGGCTAGGCTAACGATCCGCAGATTAACAGCACAGCCACTTCCCTGTCAGGCTCTTCTTAATGGGTCGTCATGAGGCCAAACAACACATTTCTCGGAAACTACCGACACATCGCGACAGAACCGCTACGCTCGTTCCCGGCATCGTTGAGAGGTCCTAAGAAACCCAACAACCAAAACCCGCAATCATTTAAGCGGCGAAAAACGCCATCGCACTCAGCTTCGCAGGTTACCCCACGATGGCGAAAACTCGCGCTGCGTGGTGACCGCCTCCTTGACCACCGCGATCACATGATCCACTTCTTCCTCTGTGGTGAATCGCCCCAGCCCAAAGCGCAGCGAACTTTGCGCCAACTCATCCGACTGCCCCATGGCCTTCAATACGTAGGAGGGCTCCAGGCTGGCGCTCGTGCACGCCGAGCCACTGGACACGGCAATGCCGTCTAACGCCATGATCAAGCTTTCGCCATCAACACCGTCGAAACTCACATTCAACAGCCCCGCAACCCGTTGCGTCTCGTCGCCGTTCAGGTAGATCTCTTCGATCACCTGCAGCCCCTGCCAAAGCCGATCTCTCAGCGCAGCAATTCGCGCCGCGCCTGACGACATCTCCTCTCGGGCACAACGAAAGGCCTCTCCCATCCCCACAATCTGATGCGTCGGCAACGTCCCTGAACGCATCCCTCGCTCATGACCACCACCGTGAATCAATGCCTCGAGCCGAATGCGCGGCTTGCGTCGTACGTACAACGCGCCAATACCTTTTGGCCCATAGGCTTTGTGTGCAGACAGCGACAATAAATCCACATGCATGGCATTCACGTCAATAGGCACTTTGCCGGGACTTTGCGCCGCATCAACATGAAAGAGAATTCTGCGCTCCCGAGTGACTTGACCTATCGCGGGAATATCTTGTATTACACCCGTTTCATTGTTGACGTGCATGACAGACACGAGAACGGTGTCATCTCGCAAGGCCGACACCAGCGCATCCCTATTCAGCAACCCGCTCGACTCGGGCTTGAGGTAAGTGACTTCAAAACCTTCGCGCTCAAGTTGCCGGCAAGTATCAAGCACCGCCTTGTGTTCGGTTTTGAGCGTGACTATATGGCGACCTTTTTCGCGGTAGAAACGCGCAGCTCCCTTGATGGCCAAGTTATCTGATTCGGTGGCACCGGACGTCCATACAATCTCTTTAGACTCAGCGCCAATGAGCAGAGCAACCTCTTGACGAGCTGCTTCGACCAACTCCTCCGCGCGCCAGCCAAAACTGTGCGACCGAGAAGCCGGGTTGCCAAAATCACCGTCTGCCGTTAGACATTCGACCATTTTTTTGGCCACGCGATCGTCAACAGGCGTTGTCGCAGCGTAGTCCATGTAAATCGGATGCTTAACTGTAGTCACGAATTGTCTCAAGCCTGTGCGCCGACGATTGCCAGCGCTACAGCAACACGCTGCAAGGCGATTAGCTAACCATAACTGGCTTGCTGGACTTGTTGAAAGACCACTTGGTGGCTCTCTTCGCGCATTTCTGCGGATTTTGGTTCCTGGGCGGCAACTTCTTGCTGGTCGACCTTAACTTTCTGTTCTATCAGTTGCTGCAGTGAAATGCCGCCAAGAAATTCTTCAATCTGCTGACTCAAGCCCTCCCACAAATCGTGCGTCAGGCAATGACCTTCTTGACCATGGCAATTACCTTTGACGCCGCAACTCGTGGCGTCAACAGATTCATTCACTGCACTGATGATATCAGAGACCGAAACTTCATCGAGACCTCGGGCAATGCTGTACCCGCCGCCTGGACCACGGGTACTCTTTACTAACCCGTTCCTGCGCAATTTTGCAAACAGCTGCTCAAGATACGATAAGGAGATTAATTGTCTCTCAGAAATCTCTGCAAGAGATATTGGGCCATTGCCAGCACGCAACGCCAAATCAAGCATCGCGGTAACAGCGTATCTTCCTCGGGTAGTGAGTTTCATACAGGACTCTAAATTGCTTTCTTCAATGAAAAAAGTATCACTTATCCGATCATTTTAGTCAACTATTTATCCGACTGTTTTAATCAGGATTGAGGAGGTTTTGGCGTTTCAGACGCCGACTCATACCCGCACTCTTCATCCAGGAAATCCATTTCCAGCGGCTGAATGCGCTCGACATGCTCGCCCATGCGAGACAACGAACCACACATTTTATCTATGCGCTCATCCATCAGCTGTATGTGATCCAGCATGGTATTAATAGAGTGGCTGACGGGATCAGGCATGTCTTGCGTTAAGCCGTATGCCTCGAAGCCCATTTTCTCGGCAATCTGGCGCCGCTTTTCATCCACTTCTCCCAGTTTGCCGACAACGCGCCCGGGAATACCGACCACCGTCGCTCCGTCAGGTACGGCTTTGAGCACCACAGCGTTCGAGCCTATTCGCGCATTGTCACCCACGCGAAAAGGCCCGAGAATTTTTGCCCCCGCACCGACAATCACCCCATTGCCCAGTGTCGGGTGCCGCTTGCCTTTCTGAGTTGAGGTGCCTCCGAGCGTCACACCTTGGTAGAGAGTAACGTCATCGCCAATCTCAGAGGTCTCGCCAATGACCACGCCAAGACCATGATCAATAAAGAAGCGACGACCAATCTGCGCGCCCGGATGAATCTCAATACCCGTTAACCAACGCGCGATATGCGCGAGAAAACGCGCCGCCCACTTCAGCCCCATCCGCCACAGACCGTGGCTCAAGCGATGTGCCATCACCGCATGCAAGCCCGGGTAACAGGTTAAGGTCTCAAACACATTTCGAGCGGCCGGATCGCGTTCAAAGATACTGGAAACATCTTCCCGAATTTGCTGCACTATACCCACGGGCAGACCTTCGCTATTCGCTGAGAAAAGAGGCCGGGATTATACGCGCGAAAACCGCATACGTCATGACCACGGCATTAGAGACTGTCGCCACGGGTTTTGGCCACACACTTATCCGCAGCGGCAAGAATCCCGCGCAAAATACTGAGCTCGGTGGATGTGGGCCGCGCGCGATTGTACAAACGTCGCAACCGCCGCATGAGCTGGCGCGGTTTAGCAGGATCGAGGAACTCTAATGCCTCCAAGGTCTGTTGCAAATGCGTGTAAAAGCGCTCAACATCGTCGACAGGCGCCACCGGTTCTGCGACCTCTCGCTCTGCGGTATCTTCAGCCCCCATCACCTGCCCCAACTCATAGACCACCAACTGAACAGCGGCCGCAACGTTGAGCGACGAGAAAGACGGGTTTGTCGGGATGTGCAAGCGCCGATGACACAGGGCTAAATCTTCATTACTCAGACCAGATCGCTCGTTGCCGAAGACCACGGCCACATCCTCCCGCGTCGACGCTTCACCGAGCTCGGTCGCCGCACTGCGCAGGTCTACCGATTGCCATTCCAGACTGCGCGCCCGCGCACTGGTGCCATAGACACGCGTGCAGCCGACCAAGGCATCTTGCAGGGTATTACACACGGTTGCATTATCAATGATGTCATTGGCGCCTGAAGAACGCGCATAGGCGTCGTAGGTTCTGAATTTACAGGGCCTGACCAAACACAATTTCTCAACCGACATGTTCTTCATTGCTCGCGCTGTCGCGCCAATATTGCCTGCATGTGAGGTCTCGACCAACACAATCCGGACCGCGTGTTTCATGGAGCTTTTTCCTTAACCGTTTTCTGGTATTCTACACGCCGCTTTCACGCCCAGACAGTAAAGGTCAAGTCACCATGCATCCCATGCTTAACATCGCCGTTCGTGCAGCACGCAATGCGGGCCGCATCATAAACCGCCATGTGGGGCATATTGACAACCTCTCTGTTGACCTCAAGCAACGCAATGATTTCGTCACCGATGTCGATCGCCAGGCAGAAGCTGAAATCATCGCAACCTTGCACCGTGCCTATCCCGATCATGCCTTTCTGGCGGAGGAATCCGGGCAGCGTGGTGAGAGCGACTATGTATGGATCATTGATCCCTTGGATGGCACCACCAATTTCATTCACGGCTTCCCGCAATTTGCGGTCTCCATAGCGCTACAGCATAACCAGCGTTTGGAGCATGCCGTTATCTACAACCCAGCCAGCGACGAACTGTTTACCGCATCGCGTGGGCAAGGGGCAGAATTAAACAATCGCCGACTGCGGGTGAGTCGACAGAAGTTACTCAGCGGCTCTTTGATCGGTACGGGCTTCCCCTACCGCGATGATCAAAACCTCGAGCGTTATCTGGATACATTTCGACAAATGGTATCGGCAACGGCCGGTGTGCGCCGCCCCGGTGCCGCAGCACTCGATCTTGCCTATGTCGCTGCCGGTCGCCTGGACGGTTTCTGGGAGATGGGCCTCAAGCCTTGGGACATCGCCGCCGGTGCGCTCATGATTCGCGAAGCCGGCGGATTGGTCGGAAATCTGCGCGGTGAAGAGGGCTGGCTTGACAGCGGCAACATTGTGGCTGGCAACCCCAAAGTCTTCCACGCCATGTTGCAACTGCTCAAGCCCTCCGCCGAGCATTACGACTGAGATTGGCTTGCTCGCGCCCTCTGGCGCTCTGGCGTGCATCCTTAGGGTTTGAGCTCACGTATCTGCGCGAGTAACTCTGCATCATCCCATTCACGCGGCCCAACCACACTGTACACAATCATCCCTTCCGCATTGACAACGAATGTCGTCGGTAAGCCACGCACAGGCCAGTGCTGACCAGCTGTGCCTTCTGGGTCTGGCAACACGGGAAAACTCATCGGATAGTCCACTTCGAAGCGTTCGACCGCATCCGCCTCTTCGGCAACACTGATGGCAAGCATCTGGATACCCTCACCCTTCAATGCCTGATAGGCATTTTCCATGGAAGGTATCTCTTGACGGCAGGGCACGCACCAAGTCGCCCAAAAATTCACGATAGTCGGCTGACCTTTTAAATCCTCGGTGCGCCACAGGCGATCTTCCAGATCAGTTAAGTGCAGTGCCGGGGCGGGAATAGGCTTCTCAAGCGCTTTTAGTCGCCCTTCGGCTTGCGCAACAGTCGCGCAGACCACACTCGCAATAAACCCAAAAATTACTCTTGTATTCATGAACTCAGTACCTCTTAACAGGGTATTCGATGCCATCAGGTGGGGCGTTTCGAGCGATAAAGCCCAGCGCTGCCGAATTTATGCAGTAACGCACTTCAACCACGGAGTCAGGCACAATGGGCTGCCAGTAATTGGATCATCCGCTGCCTGAATTATACTTATGCCAGGCATCAAAAGCGGCTGCTCACAACAGATACAGTGGTACCGGTACAGGGCGGCTCCGTGCCACTCAGCTGAGTGATGCGGTATTGTTCCTGCGTCAGTTTGTGCCTTAGATCGAGATCACTTACCTTAGCCATGACACTCGCCCTCACCGCATTTGCCCGTATAATTTGCCCATGAGTGAGGATAAACCCACCGACGAACATGACAGTGCATTGTTCCGTGAAGCGATTGGCGATGTCAAACGCTTGCACGATCCGCATGTGCCACCGCCCAAGAAGACCGTGCGGCCAATCGCTCGCCAAGCGGCATCCGATGACCAAGACGTGATGGATTCGCTGTTAGCCGACCCGACCGAGCAGGATCTGCTCGACTGCGGTGAGCACCTGGCCTGGGCGCGGCCAGGGGTGCAGCGCACTGTGCTGCGCAAACTGCGAGCGGGCCGCTTCAGCAGCCAAGGCGAGCTAGATCTCCACGGCCTCACGCAGCCGCAAGCACGGGAAGCCTTAGTCCACTTTCTTGCGGAGTCCCAGACTCGACGACACACCTGTGTCAGAGTCATTCACGGCAAGGGGCGAAAAGTGGATCTGCGCAGCCCCGTCCTCAAACCGTCCGTCAATGTCTGGCTGCAACATCACAAGGCTGTCCTGGCCTTTAGCTCGGCTCGTCCTAATGACGGCGGCACCGGCGCCGTTTACGTGTTGTTGCGCAAGTAGATGCTCTCTTGGACCGTGTTTGCGCCCTTGCGCGGCAAAGGCAAGCTGGTGCCCATCCAAGCGCTCGAGCAGATTTTTCGCTTGCGCCTGTTGGCCGTGCCATCGCAGATCATCACCATTGCACTGGTGCACTATGGGCTGGAAGTGCATCTACGGCTCGATGCACTGGGTATCTTGATCGCTGTCGAGTTAGTGATTGCACTGCTCACGCGTTGGCGCTCGCGGACCACAATCACGGTGAGCGAGATCGAGGTGTTTCTGCACATGTCAGTGGACGTTGCCCTGCTCGGCTGCCTGCTGTATTTCACGGGCGGCTTCACCAACCCCTTCGTCTCACTGCTGCTGTTTTACATCGCGCTATCCGCAACCTTGCTAAGCACGCGCTACTGCATCGCCATCACCTTATTAACCGTCATCTGGTACTCCGGCCTGGTGCTCTTTTATCACCCACTGATTCCGCGAGGCGGCCGCTTTGTGGACGAGTTTGATTTGCACCTCGCCGGCATGTGGGTGAACTTCATTCTCAGCGCGCTGCTGATGACGGGGTTTGTGACCGCGCTGGTAAAACTTGCTCGTGATCGCGAAGAAAAACTCGCCCGTGCGCGGGAAAAAATGCTGCGTAACGAACATCTACTGCTGCTGGGCACGCTCTCAGCCAGCGTCGCGCATGAACTCAACACACCGTTGTCGAGCATTCGCATGCTGCTCGGTCAATTGGAACGCGATGCCACCGAAGACCCGTGGACCCGCGACCAAATCCTGCGCCTGCGCGAACAAACCGACCACTGCATCACGCGCATTCGCGAGCTCACCGATGTCACCAAAGAACACCCCGACCAACCACACGAATCCACACCCATGGATCGCTTTGCAGACTCCGTAGTGCGGCGCTGGTCAGCGATGCGTCCCGAGATTCAGATTGATACCCGCGTGGACGGCATTAAGACGCATCCCTTGCAGTCGCCCGGCGTGTTATCAAAAATCGTGATAAATTTGCTGAACAACGCCGCTGATGCAAGTCTGGAGAATGCCAGCAACCAGGTCACCGCCAGCTTCTGCGCAGACTTCCAGTCAATCCGGATTGTGATTGACGATCGCGGCAAAGGCATCACGGAACGGCAGCTCGCGCAGGCAGGAAAGATTGTCGAGTCGTCAAAGTCAGATGGGCTGGGTATCGGCTTGATGCTATCGCACGCAACACTGGAAGTCTTAGGCGGAACCTTACTGCTGCGCGCCCTGCCCAATGGCACACGTGCTGAAATCACAATTCCGTCAATCAGGTGATATGACTGCATCCAACAACTTACTGATCATCGACGACGACGAAACCTTCTGCAGCATTCTGCAACGAGGGTTGTCCCAACACGACTTGAATGTGCGCTACTGCACCCGCGCTGCAGACGCGCTCTCGGTTGCCCAGGCATTCCAGCCGGCCTACATCGTACTGGATCTGCGCCTGGGCGATGACTCTGGTATGGACTTGATCGAACCGCTGCACACCCGCCTGCCTCACACTGACATTCTGGTCTTAACCGGGTTTGCAAGTCTCGCCACCGCAGTCCACGCGATCAAACTCGGCGCCCATGATTACCTGCCCAAACCCGTCGACGAGATCGCCGTCTTACGTGCGTTGGGTTTGCAATCCGCACCCGTCGAGGAACCCGAAATCCCCGAAACCCCGGTTTCACTCAAACGCCTGGAATGGGAGCAAATCCAGCGGGTCTTGCAGGAAAACGACGGCAATATCACCACCACCGCCAAACGACTTGGCATGTATCGCCGTACGCTACAGCGCAAGCTGCAAAAGAAGCCGAGCAAGTGGTAAGTGCAAGCGCGACAATTTGTCGCACCACGATTCGTGATGAACACTTTACACTGTCTCCCCTTATGACGTCGGGCATCATCGTGTTGCTAACCCTATGACCCAGGAATCCACTGCGCAAGGAAATACAACGCCCTATTGGGTGATCGCCGGGGTGTTGGTGCTGGCCATACTGGCTGTTGCGGGCTGGAAGCTGAAACAATTTCTCTCGCCACCCTCGGTGGCCACTGCGGTCATTGAGCCAGACTGCAATTTGCACGAGGGTCGTTGCAACGCATCGTTCGCGGATGGAACGCAGGTGTCATTAACCATCTCGCCT
>DOIU01000147.1:0-169 GCA_003511825.1 Gammaproteobacteria bacterium
GCCGAAGACACGGACCCTGACGTCGCCGCAGCGGCGCGCGTCGCACTGCAAAGCACCGAACAGAAAATCGCCTTTTACAATAAGCTCGAAACACTGTTTTTTGGTCTCAGCCTGGGCTCCGTCCTGGTGCTGGCAGCCATTGGTCTTGCCATCACCTTTGGCGTGATGG
>DOIU01000147.1:497-4240 GCA_003511825.1 Gammaproteobacteria bacterium
GCCATCACCTTTGGCGTGATGGGCGTGATCAATATGGCCCATGGCGAACTGATCATGCTTGGCGCCTACACCACATTTATTATTCAGCAGCTCATGCCCAACACCATTGCCTTGTCGGTGATCGTGGCGATTCCGGCGGCATTTATCGTCTCAGGCGCGACCGGCATACTCATTGAGCGCAGCATTATCCGTTTTCTCTACGGCCGGCCATTGGAAACCCTGCTGGCCACGTTCGGGGTGAGCTTGATATTACAACAACTGGTGCGCTCTCTGATATCACCGCAAAACGTGCCTGTGTCAAACCCGGATTGGATGTCGGGGTCACTGGCGATCAACGAAGTTTTGTCGTTGACCTACAACCGGCTGTATATCTTTTTGTTCTGCCTGATTGTCTTTGCGGCGCTGTATATCCTGCTGCGCAGAACCACGCTGGGGCTGCAGGTGCGCGCCGTGTCGCAGAACCGTGCCATGGCTCGCGCCATGGGCGTGCGCTCGGAGCGCGTCGATGCGATGACGTTTGGGCTCGGCGCGGGCGTCGCCGGCATCGCCGGGGTCGCGCTCAGCCAGCTCACCAATGTAGGCCCGAATCTGGGGCAGGCGTATATCATCGATTCGTACATGGTGGTGGTCTTTGGCGGCGTCGGCAATTTGCTCGGTACCTTGGTCGCAGGATTGTCACTCGGGGTCGCCAATAAGCTCATCGAACCCTCGGCGGGCGCAGTATTAGCCAAGATCCTGGTGTTAGTGTTTATTATTCTCTTTATTCAGAAACGGCCCCGCGGACTGTTCCCGCAAAAAGGTCGGGCGGCGGAGCACTGATATGTTGATTGCCCGAATCTTAAAAAACGACCGCGGTGGGCAAATCTTTCTCGCCTTGCTGTTACTGTTAAGCGTGCTGGTGCCGCTGTTGAATTTGGGGCTGCCAAAGGGCCATGCCTTGCATGTCTCCACTTACACACTCACCTTGCTGGGTAAGTACCTGACCTACGCCTTGCTGGCGGTGTCGGTGGATTTGGTCTGGGGTTTTCTGGGCATTCTCAGCCTGGGCCATGGCGCCTTTTTCGCCCTGGGCGGCTATGCCATGGGCATGTACTTGATGCGTCAAATCGGTGATCGGGGCGTCTATGGCAACCCCGATCTGCCGGATTTTATGGTGTTCCTGAATTGGCAGGAACTGCCCTGGTTCTGGCACGGCTTTGATATGTTTTGGTTTACGCTGATCATGATTGTGCTGGTGCCAGGGGTATTGGCCTTCGTGTTTGGTTGGCTGGCCTTCCGATCACGAGTGACGGGGGTGTATTTATCCATCATCACCCAAGCCTTAACCTATGCCCTGATGCTCGCCTTTTTCCGCAATGAAATGGGTTTTGGCGGCAACAACGGCCTCACCGATTTTAAAGATATTCTCGGCTTTGATTTGCAATCAGACGCCACCCGCGTGGGCTTGTTCCTCGCGTCAGCGCTGGCCTTGGCCGCAGGCTATCTCGCCTGTCGCGCGATCATTAACTCCCGGCTCGGACGGGTTGCCATCGCCATTCGCGATGCCGAAGACCGCACACGCTTTATCGGCTATCGCGTCGAACACGTGAAACTCTGGATCTTCACCTTTTCAGCCATTCTTGCCGGCATTGCCGGCGCCTTGTATGTCCCTCAGGTGGGTATCATAAACCCCGGGGAATTCTCGCCACTCAACTCCATTGAGCTGGTCGTGTGGGTAGCCGTAGGAGGCCGCGCGACTTTGTATGGCGCTGTGCTGGGTGCCATGGGTGTGAACTACGCAAAGACCTGGTTCACCGCTGCATTGCCGGACGGGTGGCTGTTCGCGCTGGGAGCTTTGTTTATTCTCGTCACGGTGTTGTTGCCCAAGGGTATCATCGGCCTACTGACACGACGGGGAGCACGCTCATGAACGCCCTGGAACAACTGCGACGCAGCGTTGACCGCGACGAAGTCTTTGAGTTCTTGCGCCCCAAAATCAATGTGCGCGATCTCGATCTGACCCACGGCACTATCCTCTACCTGGAAGATGTCTCCGTCAGCTTTGATGGCTTTAAAGCCATCAATGATCTCAACCTCTATATCGACGCCGGTGAACTGCGTTGTATTATCGGTCCCAATGGCGCGGGCAAAACCACGATGATGGACATCATCACCGGTAAAACCCGGCCAGACACGGGCAGCGTTTTCTTTGGTCAGCGTATTGATTTACTGAAACTCTCGGAGCCGGAAATCGCCAGCAATGGCATTGGCCGCAAGTTCCAGAAGCCCACCGTGTTCGAATACCATACCGTGTTTGAAAACCTCGAACTGGCGATGGAGGGCGACAAGCGCGTCTGGCCGACGCTGCGCGCCACCCTCAGCGGCGAAGACAAAGATCACATCGACGAAACGCTCACCACCATCGGGCTGCAAGAACACGCCCAAGCCTACGCGGGCGCGCTGTCGCATGGGCAAAAGCAATGGCTGGAGATCGGCATGCTGCTGATGCAAAACCCATTGCTGTTGCTGGTGGATGAGCCTGTCGCCGGTATGACGCACCAAGAGATGGACCGTACCGCGGAGTTGCTGACCTCGTTAGCGGGCAAACGCTCCGTCGTGGTGGTTGAACACGATATGGACTTCGTCCGCTCCATTGCACGCAAAGTCACGGTGTTGCATCAAGGCAGCGTGCTCGCTGAAGGCAGCATGGATGACGTGCAAAACGATCCTAAAGTGGTCGAAGTGTATCTCGGAGAATAGGATCATGCTGGCACTGTCTGATATCAATCACTACTACGGCGAGAGCCATACCCTCTGGGATTTGGCCTTGCGCGTGCCCGAGGGCCAATGCACTGTGGTGATGGGGCGCAATGGCGTGGGCAAAACCACCCTGCTTGAGTGTATTATGGGTTTGCAGCCAATCCGCTCTGGCAGCATTGTGTTGGCGGAGCAAGACATCGCGCGCAAACCCGCCGAAACGCGCGCCAGCGATGGCATCGGCTTTGTACCGCAAGGTCGGCAGATCTTTCCGTTGCTGAGCGTTAAGGAGAATCTGCAAATCGGTCTGCCCGCCCGAAAAGACCGCTCGCGGCGGGTGCCGGATTTTATCTTTGAGCTGTTCCCGGTACTATACGATATGCGCGAACGACGTGGCGGCGACTTGTCCGGCGGCCAACAGCAGCAACTGGCGATTGGCCGAGCACTGGTCACTGATCCACAGGTGCTGATATTGGACGAACCGACCGAAGGCATTCAGCCCAATATCGTGCAGGAGATCGGCGACATCATCATTAAGCTCGTCCGCGAGCAAGGGCTCACCGTTTTGCTGGTTGAACAAAAACTTCCCTTCGCCCGACGCGTGGGAGACTACTTTACGATTCTGGATCGCGGCCGCAATGTCGCCGACGGCCCAATCGACGGCCTCGGCGACACGCTGATTCAGCAATACCTCACGGTATGACGACAGCTGCGCAAGCATCACCGATGACGGATACGCCCACGCAACCCCGCGGTTGGGCGGCAACGCTGGATCTCGCCTTTGCGCCGCGCGCCGACAAAACGCGACTGTCCGCGCTCAAACACCACGGCCCGCTGCGGGTACAGAAGCCTTTCTTCCCCGAAGGGGATGTCTGCCACGTCTATCTCTTGCACCCACCTAGCGGCGTGGTCGGCGGCGACAGTCTGACCATCAGGGTCGATAGCACGGCGGGCAGCCATGCGCTGCTGACCACACCGGGCGCGACCAAGTTCTATCGCTCAAACGG
>DOIU01000042.1 GCA_003511825.1 Gammaproteobacteria bacterium
CATTACGCGGACGACAGTCGCGAGCATTTTGAGATCAGCGATGACCCGCGCCTGGCCAGCGAGTCCTGGAATGAGCAGATATCGCTGCTGTGTAATTACGAAGGTGCCAAACTGCTGATGGAAGAGCAGGCGCACCGTGAGATTCAGCCCGTGTTTCGCGTGCATGAGCCGCCCAACGCCGAACGCCTCAAGAAGTTCAGCCGTTTGCTCAATCGTCTGATTGATGCGCATGGCCTGTCGCGAGAGGTGTGGGTGTGGCGCTGGCGAGATGGCAGCTATGGCGACCAGGAAACCATTGCGCACTACTTGCGTCGTTTACCGCGCGATGCAGAAACGGATGCCGTGCGACGCGCGATCACGCACCAGGCGCAAATGCTGAATAACGCGTCTGTGTTTACCGCCGTGCCGGGGCCGCATCATTCCCTCAAACTCGACGGCTATGCGCGTTTCAGTTCGCCGATGCGCGAAGTCGCGGGTATCTTTACCCACAAAGAAATCCTCGAGTTCTGCACCTGTGGCGATGTACCGCCGGCTGCGGTCGAGGACGATCTGGCGTTGCGAGAGCAGGTGATTGAGGCAGCCAACCGCGCGCGCAGTGTGCAAAAGAAACTCACCAAGGCGGTCTACAAGCTGGCGATTGACGACCTTTTTGAGGCTGATCTGGCGCAGCCCTTAGACGCGCGCCCCGAGCGGATGGGCACGGTGTACGGTGTGCGTCCTTCGCGAGTCTATGTGCGGCTGGACGAGCCAGCCATTGATGTGAAGCTCTACGCCGATGCGCTCGAAGCAGAGCACGATACGCAATTGACGATGGAGCGGTCGCAGGCTGTGTTGTCGTCGCCCGATGACGGCTTGCGCTTTGTCGTGGGCGCGCGCTTGCGTTTGCGTGTGGTGCGTTACGATTCACCGCAGGAGCGCTGGATATTGCAGCCTCGGACCGACTAGCGAGGCACGGGTTTTCTGCAGCGGCCCGGTGCCGCTTGCGGTAGAATGCGCCACTTTCCGATGGGTCGGAGCCCAGTCTCAGCATGTTAAGTTTAAAAGATGTCACCCTGCGGCGCGGCGACAAGGTGCTGTTTACCCACACCGATCTCACGGTGCATCGCGGCCAGCGAGTTGGGGTGACGGGCGCGAACGGCGCCGGCAAGTCCAGTCTGTTTCGCTTGTTGCAGGGCGAGCTGGACACCGATACCGGAGAGGTGGACCTGGCGGCAGGCTTGGTGTTTGCGAGCACGGATCAGGAAGTCGCCGCCAGCCCGCGCTTGGCGCGCGAATACGTCATCGATGGTGACACCAGCTTGCGTGCGGTAGAGGCGCGCCTGCAACAGGCCGAGGGTGCCGGCGACGGTCAGCAGCACGCCACCTTGCTGGCCGAGTACGAGCAGCACGGCGGTTACACGGCGGCGGCGCGCGCGGCGAGTCTGCTCAGTGGCTTGGGCTTTAGCGAGGCGCAACAGCAGCAGCCGTTGGCGGATTTCTCGGGCGGTTGGCGGATGCGCTTGAACTTGGCGCGCGCACTGATGTGCCCGAGCGATGTGTTGCTGCTGGATGAGCCCACCAACCACTTGGATCTCGACGCTGTCTTGTGGTTGGAATCGTGGCTGCTGCGTTATCCCGGCACCTTGTTGCTGATCTCGCATGACCGCGAATTTCTTGATCGCGTTTGCACCCACATCGCCCATATGGAACACCAACGCATCCGACTGTATACCGGTAATTACTCGGCCTTTGAACGCCAGCGTGCCGAGCAATTGGCCGCGCAACAAGCCGACTATGTGCGTCAGCAGCGGGAGATCGCGCACATCCAAGACTTTGTGCGGCGTTTTCGCGCCAAGGCGACCAAGGCCAAGCAGGCCCAGAGCCGCCTCAAAGCCCTGGAGCGGATGGAGCTGATATCACCCGCGCACGTGGACTCTGCCTTTCACTTTGCCTTTTTGACGCCCTCGCATTTGCCGAGCCCGTTGTTGTCACTTGAGCAGGTGGACTGCGGCTATGCCTCAGAGCAACCCGTGCTGCAGGCCGTGTCTGCTGCGATTGATTCCGGCGCACGCATCGGTCTGCTTGGGATGAACGGCGCGGGCAAATCCACCTTGGTGCGCACCCTGGTCGGTGACTTGCCGCGGCTGACAGGCCAGTCGCACGCATCGCCGCACCTGAAGGTGGGCTACTTTGCTCAGCACCAATTGGAACAGCTACCGCAATCCGACACGGTGCTGGCCTACCTACAAGCGGTCTCGCCCGAGGCGCCGGAGACCGAGTTGCGCGACTTCGCGGGCGGCTTTGGGTTTCAGGGTGACAACGTGTTTGCTGTGATCGAGACGCTGTCAGGAGGCGAGAAAGCGCGCTTGGTGTTGGCCGGTATTGTGCGCAACAAACCGAACTTCCTGCTGCTTGATGAGCCGACTAACCATCTTGACATCGAAATGCGCCATGCCTTGACCTTGGCGCTGCAGGATTACCCCGGTGCCTTGGTCGTTGTCTCGCACGATCGGCATCTGTTGCGCTGCTGTGCCGACGAGCTGTGGTTGGTGGCGAACGGGCAAGTGGCGCCGTTTGACGCTGATCTGGACGCCTACACCCAGTGGTTGGCGGAGCAACGCAAGCAGCTGGCAGCGGCGATCACTGATGCGCAGCCTGCAGCTGCAAAAGCGCATACCGCCAGTGCGCGGCGCGAAGAGAAACGCCTCGCCGCGCAACAGCGGCAAAAGCTGCAGCCGCTCAAGCGCACTGTGGCGCGGGCCGAAGCCGCGCTGGATGAAGTCGCGGCGTCGCTCACGACGCTTGAAACCACGCTGGCTGACCCCGAGATGTACACTGACGCACAAAAGGAGCGCCTGCAAACATTACTGGTCGAGCAGGCTCGGCTGAAAAAGCGTCATGATCAACTAGAATCTGACTGGATGTTGGCGATGGAAGCCCTCGAGGCGGCCTCAACCTCTTAGCGCTTGAGCAGGTTTATTGGCGCTCTGACTATGAGGCTATCACCATCGCTGTTGAACCACTTTGTTGCTCACAGGACACACACATGATCAAGCATACCGTCAGACTCGCTTGCCTCAGCCTTGCGCTGGCCCCGCTGCCGCTGCTGGCGGACAATGACTTTGACAACCTTCGCGACCTCGCGCAGGACGATTTCCGCACGCTGTCTGAAGACTTAGCCGCAGCGACCAGTTATAAAGCCGTGTCGCCGGCAGAGCCATTGGGGCTGCTCGGTTTTGATATCGGCCTGGAATTGACGGCCACCAAGCTGGATAAAGACATCTTTGAAGATGCCAGCGCCGGGGACTGGGATCTGGGCTACTTGCCGTTGCCAAAAGTGCATGCGCACAAAGGCCTGCCGTTTAATGTTGATGTCGGGGCTTTTTACGCGGGTGCGCCGGGGACGGATATCAGCCTGATTGGCGGCGAAATCCGCTACTCTTTGCTCGAAGGCTCGATCATATCGCCGGCATTGGCGTTCCGATTGACCTATAGCCGCTTGGAAGGTGTTGATGAGCTGGAGTTGGAGAACACCGGTATTGAAGTCTCCATCTCAAAAGGTTTTGCCATGCTGACCCCTTATGCCGGTGTTGGCTCCATCCGCACCACCAGTGAAGCGGTGGACGTGGATGAATTGGATGAAGAAACCTTCAGTTCCACAAAACTGTTTGCCGGGCTGAATGTTAACCTCGGCATGAATCTCGGCTTTGAAGCCGACGTGACCGGCGGTGTGCCCTCCTACAGCCTCAAGGCTAGCTTGCGCTTCTAAACGCAATGGGCACTGTGCGGCGCGCATTGCGCTTGTTACCGCACTCATGGCACTTTACGGAGACCCTACATCATGAGTAATACGCTTAAGAAAAACCATAACGTCGTCTTGGCCAGCGCTGCGGCGGCACTGTTGGCGGGCGCACCCGTCACGGCATCTGCCGCCGTCGAGGAAAACCCCATGGGCAAGTGTTGGGGCGTCAATTCTTGCAAAGGCAGCAGTGATTGCAAGACTGCCACCAGCGCCTGCGCCGGTAAAAACGCCTGCAAAAGCGAAGGCTTCTTGAAGATGAAATTCAAGCAATGCACCGAGCTGGGTGGTGACTTTGAAAAGATCAACGATCGTTAAGCACGACCCGCCCGTTTAAAAGACCTACAGCGCGCTGCTCGGGCAGGGCAGTGCGCTCGCTTTCCTTCGACAGCTGCCATTGTGGCCTTCCCGTTGACTGATCGTTTGCTGATTGCTCACCTCGCATCGCCCACGACTTGGTATACTCAGCCTGAGTGCAGTGATGTGCACTGCGCTTGTTTGCCGCGTGCATAGCGGCGCGTCATGAGTAAGCTGACATGAATGACACTCTCACGGTACCAGAGCGGCCCTGGCTTGGGTTTGGGCTGGGTTTGCGCACGGATCATTACCAAACCATCTTGGATGAGCATCCTGACGTTGATTGGTTTGAAATCATCTCCGAGAACTATATGGTACCGGGCGGCAAGCCCTTGCACTTTTTGGACAAAGTCCGTGCCGACTACCCGATGGTGATGCACGGGGTGTCTTTATCCATCGGCAGTACGGACCCATTGGACCGACGCTATCTCAGCCAGCTGAAAAATCTGGCCGAGCGGGTGCAGCCACAGTGGATCTCCGACCACTTGTGCTGGACCGGCGTGCGTGGACAAAACATGCATGACTTATTGCCCTTGCCCTATACCGAAGAGGCTGTCCAGCATGTGGTCGATCGGGTGCAACAGGTGCAGGAGTTCCTTGGGCGCCGCTTGATGCTGGAGAATCTGTCGAGCTACGTCACCTATCATCAGTCGGAGATGACCGAGTGGGAATTCATCACACAGATCAGCGAGCAGGCGGATTGCCTGATTCTGCTTGACGTGAACAATGTGTATGTCTCATCGATCAATCACTCCTTTGAGCCGCTCGATTATATTCGCGGTGTGCCGCAAGAGCGCGTGTGGCAGATTCACATCGCGGGCCACACCACCAACGAGTCGGGCGCGATTATGATTGATACCCACGACATGCCCGTGCGGGATGAAGTCTGGGACGTCTACGCAGACACACTGCGCGAGATCGGTCCCGTTTCGACGATGATTGAGCGCGACGATAATATTCCACCGCTCGCGGAATTGCTGGACGAGCTGGGCATGGCGCGCAAGGTGGCGGAAGGGGTGCTGGGCCCTGCATGAAAGACCTGAAAAAACTCCAGGAGCAATTCGCGGCCTATCTGCGCGGTGATGCTGATAGTGCCATCATG
>DOIU01000058.1 GCA_003511825.1 Gammaproteobacteria bacterium
CGACATCATCAGCCAAGTCAAAGCGCCGTGGCGCGAAACCCTCCTGCTGGACGTGTTCCCCGAGCTGCCGCCGACCAATCAATACCTGGTGTCGCAGCCGCCCATGTCTGCACTGGCGATGACGTCGGCGTGGGTGGCGGTTGCCGATTTGCAAACGGCGGGAGTCGGGCGTCGGGGCAAGAGCTGGCTGTCGCGTCCGGGGAACATCAGCTTTTCCCTGTTGCGTCACTTTGATGTCTCGATCGGCGCGCTGACGGGGCTCAGCTTGGTGACGGGTGTGACAATCGCTGACGTACTTGCTGACTTGTGCGGCATTGACTGCCAACTCAAGTGGCCGAACGACGTCTACTGCCAGGACGCCAAACTCGCCGGCGTGCTGATCGAGGTGCCGCGCAGCACTGCGTCCTCGTGCAGCGTCGTGTGTGGCATGGGGATCAATTGCATGCCATTTCCGCGCAGCCATGCGCCTGATCAACCGGTGACTTCCATCAGCGAGCTGTCGCGAACCGAAGTTACGCGGGAAGAGATTATCGGCACCTTGATTCAACGTTTACTCGACAATTACGCGCGCTATATCAGTCAAGGATTGGACGGCTTCCTGGCGCAGTGGAACGCGCGTGATTACCTTGCAGGCAAGGACGTCTGCGTACTCTCCGGCCAGGAGCGCCTGCTCGGCGTTGCCGATGGCATTGCGGGCAATGGCGAGCTGCAAGTCTATATCAACGGCAAACTGCAACTGTTCAACGCCGGTGAAGTGTCGATCAGACGCCGATGAACTTACTGATCGACGTTGGCAACACACGCATCAAGAGCGCGCTCGGCCAAGGCGACGCGCTCAGCGCTCACCGCGCCCAGCCCTGGCGTGACCTCGACCTCAATGAGGTCTTTGCCCACTTGTGGTCCGATCACGCATCACTTGCGCGCATCGTCGTCAGCCACGTCGCAGGCGAGGCGTTCGAGCGGGCGCTCGACGACTGGCTATGGCAGCGCTTCGCCGTGCGTGCCGAATTTGTGCGCAGCGTCCCTCACGCATTGGGGGTCACATGCGCGTATCCCGACCCAACGCAGCTCGGCGTCGATCGTTGGGTCGCCGTCCAAGCCGCTGCCTTCCTCACCGATCGCACAGCCCTCGTGATCGACTGCGGCACCGCGACCACCGTCGACTTACTCACGCATGACAAAATCCACCGTGGCGGCGCCATCCTGCCCGGCGTCGCCACCATGCGCCGCGCCCTCGCTGGCGACACCGCCAACCTCAACGTCCCCGACGGCCACGTCCATGCCTTCGCCGACAATACCCGAGACGCCATCGCCGGCGGCACCGCCTATGCCGTCTGCGGCGCCATCGACCGCCTCGCCCACGAAGCCCAAACCACCTACGGCGACGCGCCCATCGCCCTCATCACCGGCGGCGAAGCCGAGCTCGTGCGCCCCCTGCTCACCACACCCACACAGCTCATCCCCGACCTCGTCCTCCAGGGCTTGGCCCACATCGCCCAGAGCGGCGATAAATCATCATTCGGGCATTGATTTGCGCCGCGTAATTCCCTAGAATTCGCGCTTCAGAAAAAAAACAGTGCCGGCATAGCTCAGTTGGTAGAGCAACTGACTTGTAATCAGTAGGTCCCGAGTTCGACTCTTGGTGCCGGCACCATTTTTTCAGAAACAGCAAAGGCTTGGGCGTTCTTGTCCGAGCCTTTTGTGTTTCTGGAGCGGAGAAGGCCATTTTGAGACTTGCCTCTTTGTTGGCTCGACCATGCCTCGTCGCAGTCATGCCCGTGCGATTTTTTGAAGACTTCCGCCAGTTGGCCGCATGGCCCATCTCAACATCCTATTGAACGTCAAGCCTTTCAGCATCGTTGCTTGTCCGTGCTCAAGAAAATTCCACGACCTGCCACCAGCGCCTTGATGTCTTAAGACGCGTATATTTTCAACAGATTAAATGCAGCGGCGAACAATTGATAAGAGCTTGAACGTCTAAATAGTGTCCATTCATTAAGACGGATTAAATAGAAAGTACTATCGCACAATTCTTCTGAATGTATTGTAATGTACCTCAGTTCAGAAAAAGATACATCTCTACACCTGCACCATCAAAACAATTTAGCTGTAAAGAAGCTGTACCCGAGTTGTAGTTTAATAACGAAAAGTTGGGCTATGTGGTTATCTTTGTGGTTGGTTGTCATTTCGGTTTTCGACAACTGAAAGTTATTGTCCAGTGACTTTTTCATTTCACATTCAGTCATTGCGGTTTACCGCAACGGGTTTCTATGTGCTGATTAAAAGCACTCTGAAGGAAAAGGAATATGGACACCATGAGTCGAAAAAAACTGTCTCGCCAAATCAGGTACGCTGCCGCCGATTTAGCCGCCGATAGAGTAGCTGAGCGGCACGTCAACAATGCCGAGGAGTATGAGTACCGTCATCCGGATAGTGGCGACTCCAGCCATATTGCGAGCTTTACGAAAGGCCTGTCGCATGATGAAAAAACCGGACTTTTATCGAACCCACAAGACTTTCAGTTGTTTGTGGACGGCATTAATCAGGGTGACGCCGAAACACTCAAAAGCATGCCACTCGGTCCTGCTGAATTCATTCAGAAAGGATGCCCCAGCCAATCAAAAATACATTGTACTTCCGGAAGCGACAGGAAATCTGCTTGGTGCTCTGAAGTCGCAAAGTTAGCAGAAGATAAATGTGGCGCCAAAGTCAGGGCATGGGAGAGCCAGGCGTCTGGAAATCTGTTTGACCTGGAGGGGCCGGATGCACAGTGCTACACAATGCCTCCAGCACCTAGGGAAACTCTGGTTTA
>DOIU01000459.1 GCA_003511825.1 Gammaproteobacteria bacterium
AATATATTATAATCTACTGAAACGGACGCCTCCTCATCGCACACAAGCCGCACACAAGATGCGGTAGCGCACAACACCCAACCGGGCTGACCGACCAACCAAAGCCAGTCCGGAATCGGTAAATCACAGCGACCACATGCGAGCGAGACCAGATGTCGTCTATGACCAGAACACCCTGACACACAGGGACAACATAAAAACAGGTGTAAGATGAGCAGCACTCGAGTAGTACGTGACAGCATGGGTGAAATGACCGTACCTGCAGACGCGTTGTACGGCGCCCAGACGCAACGAGCTATTAATAACTTCCCCATTAGCGGGCAGAGCATGCCAGAGTCGTTTATTCGCGCTCTGATTCTGATCAAGTCCGCCGCCGCAAAGACCAATACAGAGCTTGAGCAAATTTCGCCTGAAATGGGCAAAGCCATTGAGCAAGCAGCAGAAACGCTGCTGGCGGATCCATCCCTGATGTCGCACTTCCCGGTGGATGTTTACCAAACCGGCTCCGGCACCAGCACTAATATGAATGCCAATGAAGTCTTGGCCACCATCGCGACAGGGATTTATGCCCAGGAGAACGATGGCAGTGTCGGTGCGAACGACCACATCAACTATGGCCAAAGCAGCAACGACATCATTCCTTCCACAATTCACGTCAGCGCGGCTATCGCCCTGAACGATCGGCTGCTGCCTGCCCTGACGCACCTGGAATCCGCCATCCGCGCGAAGTCTGAGAGCGTTCACAGCTATGTAAAAACCGGCCGCACCCATCTGATGGATGCCATGCCCGTCCGCCTCAGCCAAAGCCTGGATGCGTGGGCAGACCAAGTGGCCATGAACATTGATCGCCTCAAGGCACTGCAACCGCAATTGCAGAGCTTGGCGCTGGGCGGCACCGCTGTCGGTACCGGCATCAATGCACACCCGGAATTCGCGGTGAAATTCAACGCGACGCTGAGCCAGATGACAGGCCTGGCCTTCACACCCGCTGATAACTTCTTCACGCACATCGGTTCGCAAGACATCGCCGCCGCCGTTTCCGGCCAGCTCAAGGCATGCGCCGTCACGCTGATGAAAATCGCCAATGACCTGCGCTGGATGAACTCCGGTCCCCTGGCGGGCTTGGGAGAAATTGAGTTGCAGGCGCTGCAACCGGGTTCTTCCATCATGCCCGGCAAGGTTAATCCGGTCATTCCGGAAGCAGCGGCCATGGTCTGTGCACAAGTCATCGGCAACGACACCGCGATTACCGTCGCCGGCCAGTCTGGCAACTTTGAACTCAACGTCATGTTGCCGCTGGTGGCCAAGAATCTGCTCGACAGTCTGGACACACTCGCGACCGTGAGTGTCGAGCTCGCCGACAAGGCAATCACCACCTTCAAGGTCAATGAGGAAAAACTGCAGGAAGCTCTGGCTCGCAACCCCATATTAGTGACCGCACTCAACCCCATCATCGGCTATGAAAAAGCGGCGCAAATCGCCAAGAAAGCCTATGCCGAGGGACGTGCCATCATTGACGTGGCTAGCGACGAAACCGATTTGGCTCGCGAAGAACTACAAAAACTACTCGACCCTGCCCGCCTGACTGAGGGCGGACTTTAACTTCTTTACCTCACTCTTGGAGCTTCTTATGAACAAGGTAAAACTCGGTCTTTTTTCTGTACTCTTGCTGCTCGGTGCTGCGAAAACGGCAATGGCGGACGATTGCCAATTGACCATTGACGCAAACGACGCCATGGCGTTTAGCGCTAACCAAATGAGCGCCCCTGCAAGCTGTAAGGAAGTCACCGTGACACTGAACCACACAGGCCGACTGCCCGCCAACACCATGGGGCACAACTGGGTGCTCACCACTGCAGGTGACTTCAAAGACGTCGCCACTGCAGGCATGAGCGCCGGGCTCGACAACCACTACGTACCGCAGGGTGATGCGCGCGTTTTGGCTGCGACCAAAATCATCGGCGGCGGCGAGACTGACAGCATTACCTTCAGCACAGAAGCACTGACAGCGGGCGAAGAGTACACCTTCTTCTGCTCGTTCCCTGGGCACTGGGCGATCATGAAAGGTAGCTTCAAGCTGATGTAATCCAGAGCCGTTGCCAAAGGATTCGGCACACAACGGCTGTAAAGTGCGGCGTCATCCTGGCGCCGCACCTTTTTTATCACACTGCGACGCATCCACGTGTTGCGCGACGAAATCAATAAAACTCCGCACCTTTGACGGCATATGTCGTCGACTGGGATACACCAAAAAGATATCAATACGCGGGCGACGATACTCCCGAAACAGCTCGACAAGCTGGCCCGTTTCCAATTCATCGGCCAAATTAAACGTCGGCAACTGGGTGATACCCTGCCCCGCCAAGCACAAAGACAACTCCATCTCCGGGCTGTTCGTTATGATGCGACTCTTCAGACGCACCGCTATCTCGCGACCATCATGGTGTTCATAGGTCCACAGTTCAGGCTGCTTGAGATAGCGGTAACTGATCGTCTGGTGATGCACCAACTCCTCGGGACTGGCTGGGCACCCATGCGCTTGCAAATACGCCGGCGACGCCAGGGTGACACCGGCGGCACGCAGTATGCGACGGCTCACCAAGCTGGAATCTTCCAATTGCCCTGCCGCACGGATGGACACATCAATCCCTTCCGCCACAATATCCACATGGCGATCATCCAAATCCAAATCCAAGCGGACTTTCGGATAGCGCGTTGCGTACGCGACCAGCAACGGACGCAGTCGAGACAAACCAAAACTCACCGGACAGCTGATCTTTAAGGTGCCACTCGGCTCCTGTTGCTGCCCGCCGAGCAGATGTTGCACCTGCTCCGCATCCTGAATGATCTGCTGACACTGCTGGAAATACAGCTGGCCTTCATCGGTGAGACTCAATGACCGTGTCGTGCGGTGCAACAATCTCACACCGATACGTGACTCTAATTTGTTAATTGACTTGCTGATGTACGAATTGGAGTGCCCGCTGCTCTCAGCCGCTGCGGTAAAACTGCCACGTTTGACCACCTCCACAAACACCAACACCCCATCCAAGAGTTGGCCGTTATACCGCATCACTCACCCTCTACCACCAGATCGCCAACAATTAATAGCCGTATGGAAACAATTATTTCACAGAACACTCATTACTGCTCGGTCGTGGCTAATCTACACTGATGCCACACCACCCACAACCCCACGAGGCTTGGCATGAACGTACTGGCATTTGCCGCAAGTAGCAGCAAGAATTCCATTAACAAAAAGCTCGTTACCTACGCCGCGGGCTTACTGGAACAGGCACAGGTCGAGATTCTGGATATCAACGACTATGAGATGCCGCTCTTCAGCTAAGACCGAGAACAAGAACTCGGGCAGCCCGACGCCGCCAAAGCGTTCTTCACCAAAATCGGCGCGGCGGACGCACTGCTCATTGCTTATGCCGAGCACAATGGCTCCTACACCGCCGCCTTTAAAAACCTGTTCGACTGGACTTCGCGCATTGACGCAAAGGTCTACCAAGGCAAGCGCATGGTACTGCTCGCGACATCACCGGGCCCTGGCGGCGCACAGAGCGTGCTCGCTAGCGCCAAAACCTCCGCGCCCTACTTTGGCGGTGAGGTACTCGCGGACCTGTCTGTCCCCAGCTTCTACGACGCCTTTGATGCTGAGCGCAACGAGCTGAACGATTCGGCGCTCAAACAGCGCCTTGTCGATGCGGTTAAGACGCTGGCCACACCGCGCTAGCGCTCAGCTCACACGAGCTCTAAAACCCTTCACTTCAGACACCGTGGGTTTAGCCAATCGCCAAACCCGCGGTGTTCCTGTATGCGGTAACCCGTCACGCCCTGCCCGACGGCCTCAAACTCTCACTGCCCACGCGCTGCATACGAATGATTTGTCTTTACATTTATCGCGGTCGTCAGCAGAATCGCCTCTTTTCGCTCAACCTGAGCGCGGCGCACTGACGAGTCATGGCAAACTCCGACACTCTGCACATCTTTGCAAGACACCGCGAGGACATCGTCAGCTACGCAGAGACTATCGTTAACGACAAACACAGAGCGGAAGACATCGCCCAAGATGCGTACTTGCGCTTTGAGGCGGCCCAAGCACCCGGTCGGCCAACAGGCTCCATCGGATACCTCCTCCGAATCGTCCGAAATCTAGCCATTGACTACCGACGACGAAAAGCGCTGGAAAACACGTTATTTATGCAGGACGGTGCTGATCTCATGAACACACTGCCTGAAGCCGGCCCCTCGACTGAACGTCAGGCAGTGATTGATGACGAGCTCAACCAATTGAGGCTTGCCTTAAATGACTTGCCAGAACGAACGCGCATAGCGATGGAGATGCACAGTTTTGGAGGTTACAAACTGCGCGAAATCGCCGATCACCTCGACATATCCATATCTATGGCCCAAGTGCTGGTAAAAGAGGGCGTAAAACATTGCCAAAAGCACTTAGCCCGATCCGACGTATGAATTCAGTCGCATAACGTTTGGATCAATTCCGCGTTCACGACCTCTTGATCCCCTACCCAAGGATCACGGTATCAATAAATCCTGGAACAGGTCTGAACACAGAACGCTACAATGACTGCAGTTCCCACTGGAAGCACGAGACCAATGTCTGACCGTGAGTTGGCTGAAGACCAAGCGGCCGAATGGGCCGTCTTGCTGAGTGATAACCCTGATGACTCAGCACTGTACGCGCAGTTCTACGCGTGGCTGGAGGCCAGCGAGCTCAATGCTGAATGCTGGCAGCGTGTGTGGCGAACCTACGAAGGGCTCGGCAAGCTACATCCAACAACGCAGGCATCCTGGCCACACCGCAAACACGCTACCGCCCCCGCGACACCCTCTCGCCGGTGGCTTTGGGCACCCGCATTTGCGTTGAGCGGCCTGCTGCTCATTTTTGCCCCGAACATCTTCACCCGCCTTGAGACGGACCACGCCAGCTCAACAGGTGAAGTACGCACAGTGATACTCGACGATGGCAGTAGCATCACCCTCGCGCCAGAGAGCGCTATCCAGATCAACTTCACACGTGAGCACCGCCGCGTCACTCTGCATCACGGCGCTGCTTTTGTTGATGTCGCAAGCGACCCTAACCGCCCGTTCTCGGTCTTAGCGAGGGATACTGTCGCGACCGCGCTAGGCACCGCATTTGGCGTACGTCATACCCAGAAAGGGACAAGTATTGGTGTAACCCATG
>DOIU01000207.1 GCA_003511825.1 Gammaproteobacteria bacterium
GGTACCACCACTGAGTAGCAAGGGCATAAAGCCCGCAACGGTGGTGAAGGTGGTCGAGAGTATGTGTCTGGCGCTCCCCATGGTTTCATCAATGATCGCGTCGATGTCACCCTGCCGTGCCGACGCGTTTTCGCGGATAGCTGCTAATACAACAATCGACCCATTGATCGCGACACCGATCAGGCCGGCTGTGCCAATCAAGGGATTAAAGCCAACTGGCATACCGGATAAGCCCAGCGATAGAAAACCGAGGCCTGCCGATAAGAGCGCGACTAAACCGATCACTCCGGCCAGTAAGGCGCTTTTGAAAGCCAAGATGAGGGTGGCTATCATCATCACCGCAAGTACGGGGGCATAGGTCAGCAATTGCCCGACGGCTTGGCTTTGGGCGTCGGCGTCTCCGGCGACGTCTAACCTATAGCCACTGGGTAAGGTAAACCCTTCGTCTTCGAGTGACTGCAACACGGCATAGGTCACATCGATGGGTGCGACACCGGGCTTCAGGAACGCAAAGACCGTGTTTATCCGCTCCCCATTGCGACGAGTGATGGACGTGACTTCAGGCCTCAATTCAATATCACCGATGGACGCCACAGGCAGCCACTCACCCAATGCCGGAGCATTGATCTTTAGCGATGAAATACGAGCGAGGTCACCGCGTGTTTCGGAGGAGCCAATGACGCGCACCGGCAGCTCTTGCAAACCCTCCAGTACGGCACCACCCACCATACCGTCGAGCTGCGCCTGGAATTGCGATGCGACGCCATTGAGTGTTAGACCTGCGCGCCGCACCTTATCTTCATCAGCGTTGAGCCACAGCTTGGGCTTTCCTCCTTCAGTGGCTGCAAACGCGTGCGTGACACCGGGCTGATTCTCCAGCACCAGACGCACGTCCTCGCCAATAATTCTGAGTGTGTCGGTATCAGGCCCCACGACCCGAAAAGAGACCGGCGCATCCACCGGCGGCCCCTGCCCAAAGGCCCTCACGATCACACGCGCTTCGGGGAACTGTTCGTCGAGCGAACGCTGTAACTCACCAATTAAACGTCCCGCCGCCTGCACGTCATCAGCAAAGATCACCCCGTGTGCATACGACGAGTAATTGTCTTTGTCCATCATTTGGTTGTAGTAGACCGATGGCACGGAGCCACCCGCGAGCCACATGGCCTGACGCACACCTGCTTGTGCTGTCACGTGCTGATTCATGTCTTCAATAAGACGGTATGTCTGGTCTATTGAGCTGTCTTCAGACAACCACACCTGTATTTCAAACTGGTCTCTATCTGCGCTCGGGAAAAACACCGCAGGCAGTTGTGTAAACACCACGATACCACTGATCGGCAATACCACAGCAGCCAGCATGGACAGTTTGCTATGCTTCATCGCCACCCGCAAAAACTGCCGATACTTCTGTGCGAGTATCGAGGAGCGAATCCCGCTGCGCCACCATGCGGGAGCGCTCTCCGTGTCAGCTTTCGTGAATATAGCCGCCAAGGTTGCAATCACACTCAAGGAAATACAAAACGAAAACACCAAGGCCATGACGACAGAGATCGCGATGGGAGAGACAAAATCACCCACATTGCCGGGCAATAAGAATATCGGCATAAAACCCAGAATGGTCGTCAGTGTTGAGGCTAATAAGGGAATTCTCAAATGGGAAACTGCCGCTGACAGCGCTGTTTGGCGAGACATGCCCCGCTGCCGGATGTTTTTTCTTACCTCGTCGGTAACAACAATGGCGTTATCTATCAACAGCCCAATCGCGATGATCATTCCAAAGATTGTCATCTGATGAATCTGTTCGCCAAAAAAACTCAACGAGAACAATGCACCCGCCATGGACAACGGCAATGCCAGGCCCACGATCAACGCTGGTTTCCAGCCCATGGATACCAGCACCACGATCATGACAACCATGACACCCAACATAAGATTGGCTGACAGCGTACCGAGGCGATCTTGCGTGTAGGTGTTTTGCTCGAACAGTGTTTCAATATCGGCCGAACCGCCGAATTCAGCATCAAAGGCCGACAGTACCTGCTTGGCTTGTGCGGTCCAGGCGTCTACACGCAAGTTATTCGTCATACGCGCAGCCACATAAATGCTGGCATAGCCCTCCTCAGCTAAGGCCATTTCCGTCATCGGGTCTCTGATTGATTTGCTGATGGTGGCAATATCACCCAAGTACACATCCTGCACTGGAATGGCAGCAATCCTGTCGAGGGTTGTCAGCTCTCCGACGACTTCAATCAATAAATCGCGCGTGTCAGAACGCAACCCGCCTGCTGTGGTTTTGGCATCAGCTTGATGGATGAGTTGAGCCAGTTGGCTGAGGCTCAGCCCCAACGCGGCGATTTGATCTTCAGCGACTTCTATGGTGATCTCCTCTTGCGGCGCACCATAGAGATTCACCAGTTCTGTCCCGCCGACATTGCGCAAGCGGTCGGCCAGCTCTTCTGAGAGACGATTCAGAATGCTTAGCTGGTCTTGAGCTGCGCGAGGGACAGAGAGCGCCACAACCAGTGTAAACGCACTCGCGCCTCGGGTATCATCAAACTCGGGCTTACCCGCACCTTGAGGAAAACTCAACGCAGCATCATCGAGCTTCGCCCGGATTTTTGAGAAGATCTGCTCGTTCGTCGTCTTATCCACCCAATCCTGCAACTCAATCGCCACTAATGAAGCGCCATCGCGGGAAGTCGATTCGATGATCTTAATCTCGTGCAACTCTCTGAGTGCATCTTCGATGGGTTTGGTAATCAGCGACTCGACACGCGCCGACGAAGCCCCTGGAAAAAACGTCAATACGGTTGGGTTTCGGTTAGTGATTCTCGGGTCTTCCAGGCGCGGCAGGTTCAAAAACGCTGACAGGCCGGCCACTAAGATAACCACAATACTCAGCGTGAGCAGATGGCGATTGTGGTACATCCCTGTATGGGGTAGCCGCTTATGATTCGCCATCATCGCCTCTCCGTGCCAGTGTTGACTCGTCCAACAATCGCACTTGCTGACCTGGCACAATGCGATGGGTACCCACCGCCACAATACGATCACCCTCACTCAACGCGCCACGCACGT
>DOIU01000446.1 GCA_003511825.1 Gammaproteobacteria bacterium
TGCGCGTGCTGGTGAATGTGCGCGCCCCCGTGTAATCTGAGCGGCGCAAACACGCAATGGCGGCAGCGATTGTCTCTGGACTTGCCAAGCTACACAGGAGAATCCCGTGAAAATAGTCTCTTTCAACGTGAACAGTGTGCGCTTGCGCATCCCGCATTTACAGGCACTGGTGGCACGCGACCAGCCGGACGTGATCGGCTTGCAAGAAACCAAAGTCACCGACGATGCCTTCCCCGTCGACGACATCAAAGCCCTGGGCTACGACGTGGTGTACTGTGGCCAAAAAACCCATTACGGCGTGGCGCTGATGTCCCGCCTGCCAATGAGCCATGTCTTTTACGGCTTTGAGACGGATGGCGAAGACGCGCAAAAGCGCCTGATCGGCGCCGAAGTGGCGCTGCCCAGCGGCGAGGCCGTACAGGTCATCAATGGCTATTTTCCGCAGGGTGAAAGCCGCGACCATCCGGTGAAATTCCCCGCCAAAGAACAATTCTACGCTGACTTAATGCATCTGCTGAACTCGCGCTTCAGTAACGCCGATCACCTCGCCGTGCTCGGCGACTTCAATATCGCGCCCATCGACAACGATATCGGTATCGGTGCCGACAACGCCAAACGCTGGCTGCGTACGGGTAAAACCAGTTTCTTGCCCGAAGAGCGCACCTGGTGGCAACGCCTGACGGACTGGGGTCTGACCGACAGCTACCGGCACCTCTACCCCGATATCGATGATCGCTTCAGCTGGTTTGACTACCGCAGTCGTGGCTTTGAACGCGATCCGCGCCGCGGCCTGCGCATCGACCACATTCTCACCACGGCACCCCTGCTCAAAGCACTGACGGACAGCGGTATCGACTACGACACCCGTGCGATGACCAAGCCGTCGGACCATTGCCCGATCTGGAGTGATTTCGCGCTCTAGAGGTTTTCTTCAGGCGTTTGCTTGCCGCTGTTGTGTCTAAAAAAAGCGCCACAGATTGACGCCCAGTTGCCGTTACAGTGGGTGTCAATTCCGGGTCGTATTTGCTAGTCTCGCGGGCCTGCGTCCGGGTTGTACAGGAATGCGTTAACCGATGACCGATGCGCGCCGCCACGCACGAGCGCGCCTGAACAGCAACACATGACCACAGAACCCTTGCACCCCTTTACGCGCGACTTTGAACAGGTCTGCGCCACGCATGCCGAGCGCCCAGCCGTTCTGGCAGACACAGAACACTACAGCTACGCGCAATTGAACCAGGCGGCCAACCGCATCGCGCACGCCCTGGAGGCACGCGGCGTGACCGCCGAAGCCTGCGTCGGCATCTGCCTGGATCGCTCATTTCACGCCATTGCCGCCATGATCGGCGTTATGAAAGCCGGCGGCGCGTTTGTCCCGCTCGATCCGGACTACCCCAGCGAACGCCTGCACTACATGCTCGAAGACGCCGCGATTCGGCTGGTGATTACCCAGGCCGAGCACGCGGCGCAATACGCAGGGCTCGCCACGACGGTGCTGGACATCGCCACCGACTTCCCAGACACCTTGCCCAGCGACAACCTCACGCACGCCCCCGGCGCCGATCAGCTCGCGTATGTGATGTACACCTCGGGCTCCACCGGCAAACCCAAGGGCGTGCAAATTGAACACGCCGCCTTGCGCGCCTATTGCCTGGGGGACATTAACGCCTACGCACTGGAGCGCGACGATTGCACGCTGCAATTCTCCACGCTCAACTTTGACATCTGCATCGAAGAGATCTTTCCGCCCTTGCTGGTGGGCTCGCGGATTGCCATTCGCCCGCAACAACGCTCCGACGACAGCAACGAACTGTCAGCCCTGATCCAGCGCTTTGGCGTCACAGCGATACACATCGCCACCGCTTACTGGCACGAGTGGATCAATCTGCTTGAGGCGCGCGATGAGCCGATTCCCGAGAGCATTCGCCTGATGGTCGTCACCGGTGAGAAAGTCTCGGTCAGCCATTACCACGCCTGGTGCAAACGCGTGTCGCAGCCGGTGCTGTGGGCCAACGCCTACGGCCCCACGGAAGCGACGGTGAGTGCAACCGTGTTCGTCCCGTCCACCGATTGGGACGGCGACGCCATGCCCATCGGCAAACCGCTACTCGGCTACAGCACGCATATTCTCGACGAGGCCTTGGCGCCCGTCGCCGATGGCGACACCGGGGAACTCTACATCGGCGGGCCGGCGTTGTCGCGCGGCTATCTCAATCGCGATGACCTCACCCAAGCCGCCTTCATCGAATGGGACAATGATGGCAAGGCACAACGCATCTACAAGACGGGTGACCTCGCGCGCTACCGCGACGACGGCAACATCGACTTCGCCGGCCGCATCGATCACCAGATCAAAATTGGCTCCTACCGCGTGGAGCCGGGTGAAATTGAAAACGCATTGAACAACCACCCGGATGTGATTGAGTCCCTGGTCGTCGGCGAAACGCGCAATGACAAGAAGCGCATTCTCGCGTACGTCGCCACCGACAGCGCCGACGTCGACGCCGTGCACACTTGGCTGGGCGAGCAGCTGCCGGTGTTTATGCTGCCGGCGGCCTATGTCTGCCTGAGCACCTTGCCCAAAACCATCAACGGCAAGATTGACCGCGATGCCTTGCCCGATGGCCAGGACAGCGTGATGCCGCACGCGCGCGCCTTTGTCGCCCCGCGTGACGCACTGGAGCAAGACATCAGCAACGCCTGGGCGACCGTGTTTGGCACTGCGCGCATTGGCATTCACGACAACTTTTTTGATCTGGGCGGCAACTCACTGATGGCGCTGCAGGCGATCACGGCCCTGCACGGCCAGATCGGTAAAGCCCCCTCTGCCCGCGAATTCTACGCCGCAGCGACCATCGCCGACCAAGCGCAATTGCTGCGTGATACGGCACGCGTGCACATCGCGCCAACCGACGCCGAGCGGCTGAACACCCCTGTACCGCTCACCGCAGAACAAGCGCAACTGTACTACCAGCAGCAGCTGTTCGACGATGTCACCATTTACAATATCTACGAGGCCGTGCGCATTCGCGGCCCCTTGGATGCCGCGCGGCTGAGTAACGCTTTGGATGCGGTCGTCGCACGACAGCGGATTTTCTCTGCCCGCGTGGTGGAACAGGATGGCCAGGTATTGCAGCAATTCGGACCCGCGCCCAAGGACGTGCTGCACCACGAACAGCTCACCAGAGATGATACTGATTTACAAGCCTGGATAGATGACACGGTGTATCGCGCGTTTGATCTGCAGCAGGAGTCGCCCTTTCGGTTTGTGCTGTTGCAGCTCGGCGAGCAAGAGGCGTTGCTGATGCTGGTGATGCACCACCTCTTTGCCGATGGCTGGTCGATGTCACTGCTGCTGCAAGAACTACAGGCGCGCTATGCCGAGCATCAGGACGCCATCAAACCCGTAGCGCGCGAGTTCCACGACTATACGCTGTTTCGCGTTGAGCACGATGCCTCCGCCGACATGCAGCGCCAAACCGACTACTGGGTAGACAAGCTCGAGGGCCTGACCCCCTTGGTTCTGCCACAAGCCAAGCCGCAACCAGTAGCGCGCACCTTCAGCGCACAGGAGTTGCAATTTACCATTCCAGAGGCCGCGTTCAGCGCCCTGGATGACTATTGCGGCAGCCAACGCTTCACGCGCTTTAATGTTCTATTGGCCGCCTTTAAAGCACTGCTGTTTCGCTATTCACAGACCGAAGATCTGGCCGTGGCGATCGTGCATTCCGGCCGCGCCTACCAGGCTATCGAAAACACCTTTGGCTATTTTGCCAAACCCTTAATCACCCGCACGCAGATCGATCTGAACGACACTTTCAGCCAACTGGCGGAAAAGGTCAAAGACACCTGCGTGGACGCTTTTGCGCACCAAGACGCGCTGCTGTCAGAGGTGGCGGCCCGCTTGCGCGTGAGCAGCGACGCGAATGCCCAGCCGTTTGCGTCGGTTTTGTTCTTAATGCAAGACATCCCCGACGCCTATCTGCAGCTGCCCGGTCTGGACTGTGAGCCCACCTATGCGCGCACGCACAGCAGCGACTTTGATATGGTGTTTGAGCTGAGCGAGCAAAACGGCCATTATCGCGGGCGCCTGGTCTACAGCACCGAACTCTACGACCCGGCCGATATGACCCGCATGGCCGCGCATTTTCAGCGCCTGCTAGACGATGCCTTGTCACGGCCGGACGAGCGCGTCACGCACTTAACGTATGTGTCTGACGCAGAACAACACCACGTCCTGCACACCGCCAATCAGACCCACAGAGACTACCCGCGTGACAGCGGCGTCGAGGAACTGATCTGGGCGCAAGCGGCACGCACGCCCGACGCCCCGGCCGTGCACGTCGGTGACACCACACTGCCCTATGCCGAACTCACCGATCGCGCCGATCGCCTGGCCAGTCGTCTGGTCGCCGAGGGCGTTGGGCCCGATACGCTGATTGGGATCTTTTTACAGCGCGGCCTGGACCTGCTGATTTCACTGCTGGCGGTGATGCGCAGCGGCGCCGCCTACCTGCCGATGGACCCGGAATACCCGGCAGAACGGGTCAGCTATATCCTCGGCGACGCACAAGCACCGCTGCTGATTACGCAGACCGCCATGGCCGCTGAGTTGCCGCCGCTCGACGCCAAGCTCATTGACCTGGACACGGCCTGGCCTGAAATCCTGACCCAAACCCCCTTGGCCGACGCGCGCCGCGCCGGCCCGCATGACCTGGCGTATGTGATTTATACCAGCGGCTCCACTGGACGGCCCAAAGG
This sequence comes from Gammaproteobacteria bacterium, assembly GCA_003511825.1. Classification (GTDB taxonomy): domain Bacteria; phylum Pseudomonadota; class Gammaproteobacteria; order Granulosicoccales; family Granulosicoccaceae; genus UBA7957. Next base: position 4,762 of record DOIU01000446.1, read on the forward strand.
CGTTCAGCTCAGTCGGCGCAATGTGACGAACTTTATCTGCACCATGCAGCAGACGCCGGGCATGACGGCTGACGACACACTGCTGGCAGTGACAACCATCTCATTTGATATCGCCGTGCTGGAGTTGTATTTACCCTTGGTCAGCGGCGCCTCGGTGGATATCGCATCGCGCGAGATGGCCATTGACGGCGAAGCCCTGGCACAGCGCATCCGCACGCGAGCCATCACCCAGCTGCAAGCCACGCCCGCGACCTGGCGCCTGTTGCTCGAAGCGGACGCCCAATTCGGGCCCGGCTTTAAGGCGCTGATCGGCGGTGAAGCACTGCCACGCGATCTGATCGCGCCGCTGCTGGCACGCGTGGGTGAGCTTTGGAATATGTATGGCCCCTCGGAAACCACCGTGTGGTCCACCTGTGTACGTGTGACCGACGCGCACGCGCCGATCACCATCGGCACCCCCATCGCCAACACCAGCATTTACATTCTGGGCCCAGGCGATCGCCCGACGGCCGTGAATGTGCCGGGAGAATTGTGCATCGGCGGTGAAGGCGTCGCACGCGGCTACGCCAATCGGCCGGAGCTGAGCGCTGAGAAATTTGTGCCTGACCCTTTTGCGACCGACGCACCCACCGACGCCGAACCGCGCATGTACCGCACCGGCGATGCAGCGCGCTGGCGGGAAGACGGCCAGCTGGAATACATCGGCCGACTGGACAACCAGATCAAGCTGCGCGGCTACCGCATCGAACTGGGTGAAATCGAGGGCGTGCTAGCAGAACATCCGGACGTGGACCACGGCGTCGCGCTGGTGCGCGAGGACACGCAAGGCACGGCCGAGCTGGTTGCCTACCTGGTCCCCAACGGCGAGCGACGGGCGGATGCAGCCGAGCTGCGCGCGCATTTGCAACAACGCCTGCCCGACTATATGGTGCCGCGCCACTTGCTGTGGCTGGATACCCTGCCACAAACGCCCAATGGCAAGGTCGATCGCAAGCGCCTGCCTGATCCTGAGTGGCAGACCGATACGCGCAGCGCAAAGTCGCCACCGGTCACAGACACCGAAAAACGCGTCGCCGCCCTGTGGCAAGACCTGCTGGGGCACGATGATATCGGTGCCGACGACAGCTTTTTTGCCGCCGGCGGCCACTCATTGATGGCCATGCGCTTTATCGTGCAAGCCCGAGAGACGTTTGACGTTGACCTGCCTGTGCGCACCGTGATCAATGCCACCTTGGCTGAGATCGCCGTGCTGATCAATCCAGACGATGTGCGCGCCGCCGACGCCGGTATGCCGCAACGCGACCAGCTGCAGCCTGTCTTTTTTGATGAACCACCGCGCTATGGCGTGCTGCACACGCCTGCCGACGCACCAGCACGGACACCCGTGCTGATCTGCCCACCGATTGGCCACGAATACACACGCACCCATCGCACGCTCAAATTGCTGGCGATCGCGCTGGCGCGGAGCGGCCATCCCGTGTTGCGTTTTGACTACACCGGCAGCGGCGATTCGGCAGGCATGCTGGAAAAAGCCAGCGTCGGCCAATGGGTGGACGATATCCAGCGCGCTGCAAATTACCTGAAAACGCAGAGCCAACACGATCAGCTGGTGTTGGTGGGCGCGCGTCTGGGCGCGGCTCTGGCGCTGCAGGCAGACATCCCAGGGCTCAGCCAACGCCTCTTATGGGAGCCCGTCATTGACGGCGATGCCTATATCAACGCCGCGCGTGCCATGCATCGCGATGCCCTGCACGACCTGGATCGGTTCCGTTGGCAACAAAAGCACTGCGACCCGACCGAGCTGCTCGGCTACCGCTATGGCGACGCCCTGCTGAATGAACTGCGCGCCTTGCGGGTGCCCGACGACGCTTGGTCTGCCGAAGCCACAACGGTATTGCATTATGCAGCCGGAGAGCATGCAGCCCTACCCGAGGGCGTCACGCAGGTGGCGGTTCCGGGGCCAGCGCGTTGGTTCGACGCCGCGTATCTGGACGATATCCTCCTCGACTACGGTGTGATCAATCGCATCAAGGAGCTGCTAGGCTGATGGAACACGCGCACTTACTCAACGACGATGGGACCCTGTGCGGGATCTACAGCGAGGCCAATGACGCCGATCGCCCGGCGGTGATTATGATCAATGCAGGCCTGCTGCATCACATTGGGCCGCAACGGGTGTACACGCAACTGGCGCGGCAACTGAACGCGCAGGGGTTCAACAGCTTGCGGTTTGATTTGTCCAATATCGGCGACAGCCTGAGCGGGCAAGAACACGACATCGATGCCCAAACACGGCACGACATCCGCAGCGCCATGGACTTTCTAGAGCGCCGCTATCAGTCCCGCCGCTTTATTGTGCTGGGGATTTGCTCGGGTGCCGACGATGCCTTTGCCATCGCCGTGAATGACCCGCGCATCGTCGGTGCCTACATCATTGACGGCCACGGCTATCGCACCCGGCGCTATTACCTGAATCATTTCGTGCTGCATTACGGCCGACGCCTGCTGAGCGCGCAAAAGTGGCAGCTCATCCTGCGCCGTCTGCGTCAACGCGGCAGCACCGATGCCGCTGGCGAAGCCGGCACGCCATCGAGTGAACTCGCTGACGGCATCCGCCCTGGCCTGCCCTATGCGCGCGTCGCCGACGAGATGGCCGCACTGCTGCAGCGCGATTGCCAGCTGCGCTTTGTCTACACCGGCGGCGTGTCTGACTACTACAATTACCACGGCCAATTTGAGGACAGCTTTCCTCAATTTCGCGACAACGCCCACGTCGATGCTGTGTGGTTTCCCGACAGCGATCACCTCTTTATGCTGCAAGCGCATCGGGACGCCCTCATCGCCGATACGGTGGCGTGGCTAAATAAACACTTCTGAAGCGTCGATACACGCAGTAAGCAGGCGACAAAACGCCCAGGGCAGATTGAGTGTGCACCCTTATGGCCACACAACAACACCGGCGTGACGACGCCATTAGCCTCTCTGACGCCAGCGCCACCACGGCGAGCGATATCGGCGTGCCCGACACCATCAGCGAGCGCGAATCCAATATTCGCAGCTATGTCCGCTTGTTCCCGACCGTGTTCGAGACCGCCAAAGGCTCCGTGCTCACCGATCACAACGGGCGGGAGTTTATCGATTTCTTTTGCGGCGCCGGCACGCTCAACTATGGCCACAACAACGACAGAGCCAAAGCAGCGCTGCTGGACTACATCAGCCGCGACGGCATTCAACACTCGCTAGACACTGCCACCGGCGCCAAAATTGACTTTCTGCGTGCGTTTGAAGAGAAAGTCCTCGCACCAAGACACATGGATTACAAAATCCAATTCACCGGCCCGACCGGCACCAATGCGGTCGAGGCCGCGATTAAGCTCGCGCGCAAAGTCACTGGGCGCAGCCATGTCATCGCGTTTACCCACGCCTACCATGGTCATACGCTCGGCGCCCTGGCACTGACGGCGAACAGCTACTATCACCACGGCAGCTATGGCGCACACCAGAACGTGTCGCGTCTGCCGTTTGATGGCTACCTGCCCGGCGTGGACAGCAGCGCCTACCTGGCTCGCATACTAGATGACAAAAGCAGCGGAACGCCCCTGCCGGCCGCCATTATCCTGGAAACCATTCAGGGTGAAGGGGGTGTGAATGTCGCGAGCGCCGATTGGTTACAGAACATCACGCGCCTGTGCCGACAGCACGATATTGTGCTGATTGTGGACGATATCCAGGTCGGCAATGGCCGCACGGGGCAATACTTCAGCTTTGAATTCGCCGGCATCACGCCCGATATTGTGTGCCTGTCCAAATCGCTCGGTGGCGGCATGCCCATCGCCATCAACCTGATCAAGCCCGCGCTTGACCAATGGGGCCCGGGCGAACACACCGGCACCTTTCGCGGTAACAACCTGGCGTTCGTTGCCGCGACCGCCCTGCTGACCCACTGGGACGACGACTTTACCGCAGGCATTCGCCAACGCGGTCAGCGCATTGCAGAGCGACTTCAGGCGATCGTGTCTCGCCACCCCACGTCATCAATCAGCTACCGGGGTCGTGGCATGATCTGGGGCTTGGACGTGGGCGATGGCGACACCGCACGCGCCATCATTGATCGCGCGTTCGATGCCGGTCTGTTGATGGAGGCCAGCGGCGCCAACGACGAAGTCCTGAAAGTGATGGCTGCGCTGACCATTCCCGAAGCCCTGCTCGAGCAAGGGCTGGACATCCTGGACGCAGCGGTTGACGCAACGCTCAGTCAGAGCACGTAGGCATTTCCGCCTACCCATACGCATAAAAAAAGCCGCGGTGATCGCGGCTTTTTTTATGACCCAACTACCCAGAACTTAATAGTACTCACCGTGGCGATAATCCCACGAGGGGAAACTCTCTGCCAGGATACTCAGAATACGATCCTGATCGAGCCCTTTGCGAATCAGCACCGGGCATGGCGAGATGGAGCGCTCGCCGCCCTGCTCAGGGATCAGCTTGCCGTCTTTATCCACCATGGACACCATCACGCCCTGCTCGTAGCGCGTTTCGACGGATTTATACGGCTGGATGGACGAGACATAGTCATTGGCGGCGATGATCATGTCAGCGAATTCTTCGATGCGCTCACCGATGTTTTCCACCTGGCCTTTGTTGCCTTTGCCCGAGGGGTTGGCGGAGCTGGCAAAGGTCAAGTGCTGACCGTTAGCCCAGTTGTGCGCCACGATCTGCTCAGACGGTGTGCCGAATTTAATCACAAAGCAGCTGGTGTCGCGCGTATCGGTCATCAGCTCGCGGACTTCCGGATCCAGCTTGTCTAGGGCGGATTGTTTCCAGGGCAAAATGCAGCCCATCAGGATGTCTTGATCCCAGTGCTTCTGGTAATAGGCTTCCACTTCCGGGTTGAGCTCAGCCAGCTCTTTGAGCTGCGCCATCGAACCGCACAACACCACGGCAGGTTTGTTCAGCGAGCGCTGTTTGGCATCAAACTTACGCCGAAGGCCTTCGGCATTCGCCACCATCACAATGTACCCGACTTTGGTCGGGCCAACGATCATCTTGCCCGCGACCAGGGCCTCGGCACCCGCTCCAACCAGCGTACCGTCCCACGCAATTTTCTTTGTCATCGATTTTGTCCTGACTACCGCTTGATTTAACCCGCGCATTGTATCGGCTTCTGCGGCATTCCTCTAATTAATTGTGATCATGTGAAAAATAACGGTGAGGAATAGCAGGCAGACTAAGTGAGGAGAATCAACGCCCACGTCAGCAGCATCAACGCGATGGCCAGAAACACCGCCGCCGAGCCCATGTCTTTTGCGCGGCCACTGTATTTGTTCCACTCGGGACCAAAGCGGTCCACGACGCATTCAACCGCTGAATTGAGCAGTTCCACCATCATCAGCAACAGCACCGAGCCGCACAACAAAATGCGCTCTACCGCGCCATCGCCCAGCCATAAGCCCAAGGGTAATAACAATATCGCCAGCCACACTTCCTGGCGGAAGGCTTCCTCGGATTTGTAAGCGGCTTTAAAGCCTTGCCAGGAGAAGCGGGTTGCATTGACAAGACGTTGGAGTCCGGTGGCCTCATTTTTCATGGTGGTCGCAGAGTTGCTGGTGGCTAAGCGTGCGTATTCTATGCGCAATCGCCGCCCATTGCAGCTAACGCTTGCGCGGCATGATGGGGAAGTCCACTTTGTATTCGATCGGGCCGGAGGGTTCGGGTGTCTGCACGCGGTAATACTTATACCCGCTGAAAAACGCCGACAGCCCGTTCACGTCTGCCCGGGCATCGTGCAACATCGCCGCGAGCACAAAGGCCACCGCAAAAACCAGAAACACGCCGGCACCCAACGCGTGTATCCCCGTCAAGCTGATGCCTGGCCCCAGATACACCTGGCCAATGGCAAAACCTGTGGCAATCATCAACACTGACAAGCCGTACATCAGCAGATAGACAGGCCCCCAACAGGGGTTGTGACCATACCAGCCGCTCAGCTCGCTTTTGCAAAAAGAGAGATAGAATCGCAGATGCGCAACGACAGCCTCGCGATACTGCGTCGCACGTTTGGGCCAGCAATCGCGCACATGTTCGCTCTTGGTGCCGGCGAACAATAGGAACAGGCGGTAGGCGATCGCCGCCGAGAACACGTAGGCCACCAGATAATAGTAGCCGCGCGCGACCGACGCCATCGGCGATGCCTGTGCGGACAGCCAACCGGTGACCAATAAGCCCATGATGCAGCCGGCGATCACGCCGTTCGCCCAACGCAGGCGCGTGCTCCATACCTGGACACGCGAAATCGTTTCCGCCATAACCCCTCTCACCCTTTGCCGGTGTGCCTGATACCGAACGACAGATCGTGCACAAGATCCACTGACAAATCCTTGCGATCAGTCAGTTGGGTCAGTCGTTCGCCTCGTCCGCGTATTGGCTGATCGGCGGACAGGCACAGATCAGGTGTTTATCACCATACACATTATCCACGCGACCGACGGGTGGCCAGTACTTGTCTGCGTACTGCGCATCGCCTGCCGGATAGGCGCCACACTGGCGGGTGTAGCTGCGATCCCAGTTGTCTTGCAGGAGCACATCGGCCACGTGCGGCGCGTGGACCAAGGGGTTGTCATCCGGCGGCCACTGGCCGGCCTTGACCTGCATCGCCTCGGCATGAATGCGCAACATCGCCTCGCAGAATCGATCCAGCTCTGCGCGCGATTCGCTCTCGGTGGGCTCGACCATCAAGGTGCCTGGCACCGGGAAGGACATGGTCGGCGCGTGGAAACCAAAATCAATCAAGCGCTTGGCGATATCATCGACGGTGATGCCGGTTTCTTCTTTGAGCACACGGATGTCGAGGATACATTCGTGGGCGACAAATCCGTGTTCGCCGGTGTAGAGGATGGGGTATTTGTCCGCCAGCCGGCGCGCGATGTAATTCGCATTGAGAATAGCCACTTGGGTCGCTCGCTTGAGACCTTCGGGACCCATCATCCGAATATACATCCAGGTGATTGGCAGAATCAGCGCACTGCCCCAGGGCGCGGCACTGACAGAGCCGACCGGGCTTTCCAAGCACCTATGCCCGGGCAAATACGGTGAAAGATGCTCTCCCACCGTGATCGGCCCAACCCCCGGCCCACCGCCACCGTGCGGAATGCAGAAGGTTTTGTGCAGATTG
>DOIU01000175.1 GCA_003511825.1 Gammaproteobacteria bacterium
GGGATTGCCTGTTAACGATATAATGAGATTGTCGTTGTCTTTCAGAAAAGGAATGAGCTTCAGTACCTCTTCTGTTTCGCCTGAGTTTGATATGGCAATAACAATATCCTGACTGAGGATCATGCCTAAATCGCCGTGAAAAGCCTCTGCAGGATGCAGAAACATACTCGGCGTACCAGTACTGACAAACGTCGCGAATATTTTTTTGGCGATATGACCGGATTTACCCATACCACAGACCACGACGCGACTGTCTGAATGCAATATCGCCTCAATCAAGTCATTAAACGTACCGTCCAATCTGTCAGCAGCATGTCGAATTGAGGATGATTCTTTGAGCAGCACATCCTTTGCCGAAACCACATGATCGGCCATGTCATTTATCCTCCAACGAAACAGTGGCATAGTGCGTATTTTCTATTTGCAACGGAAAATCGCTGTTTGCCTTTTTTATCTTAATTAAATGATTCACGACGGACTGAGACTTCGACAAAACGTTTTGTCCAAATTCACTGCCGTCCAACAGCGTCGCGCATGCCTCGGGTATCCCGACAAATTGCGTATGTAGAAACTGATCATCCAAAAATGGATGACCGGCCGTCGAGTCAAAAGTCACCAAAGAGAGCTTTTTTCCTGTCACTACATGAAAAAAAGCGATGAAATAATCCAGCGTCATCCATTGCGGCCATTCGTCATCGACGACCACAACCTGTTCACCCAGTTTGCTTGCCACTTGGGATGCGACTCGATGCGTATAATCGTAGTCCCGTGAATCAGGCCTTATTGCAAAATGCACGTTCTCTGCAGGCAAGGCCCTGCGAACATCATCAATATACCGCTCAACGATGTCGGAAAAGACGCTGTCAGCATTGTCAAAGTAGAATGCCCCGCCCTGGAAGCTGGTGCTTCCCCAAGGCCTTAACGCCATCAAACACAGATGATCGCCATCAAATTGATCGGCAATTTTTTCGATCAGCGGCATCACTTTATCCTTGAGCAAAGGACTGTGAATCAAGCGACGCGCGATGAGTTCTGAAGAGACGACCTCGTTATTCGCATTAGCGAGGCCTTGACTCTTAACATTGAGGGGAACATCAAAACTGTACGTATTCTTTAACGTAATACGAGTGAGCTTGTCGGCCAACTCATCACTTAAATCCTGGCGCAGCAGTTTATTGGTAAAACCATCGGCATAAAACGACAAGCCAATTGCTTTATTTAGATTTTCAAGCGGTGACAAGTACGCTTCTGTGAATTTATTGATCGCAAAATCATTGTGATGAATAATCACATTAGCGTGCGTCTCATCAGAGTCTTCTATATGACCCACCAAATGCGCTTCAAAAATATAGTCTTCTTGATGCTTCAGACCCAGCTCATTCATGTACTCATGACATGATCGGGGGCACACGATAAGGATCTTTTCACCTTTAGATTTAAAATGCTCTCTTATTAACAAACAAATAAAAATCCAGTGATAATATCGAATACAAAAATAATGGGTCATGTCAGTCTCAGATCAAGAAACTTTTAACGAATCCAGTTTCTCGGGGGCTTGCTCAGCGTCTACCCCTCGAATCTTGCACCAGATTTTGTTAATGAGGTCAATATAAGACCGCGATGACTCGGATGCAGATCCATTTGCTTCAAGAGACTGACTGCGGTGTCGGATACCCTCAATCTCATTGATAAAGTCGCTGCGGCTGCCACAAATCGTTAAGAAACTGGATGCTTCTATTCCGGGAACGTCCGTGGAAACCGTTGGTAGTCCGATGGATTTGTACATATGCACCTTTAATGGATTCATGTACGTCGAGATTTCATCGGTCGAGTGAGGCATGATGGCGACATCCATGGTCGACGCCACACGCAAGGTGTCTGTTTCATTCAGAGGTCCGTAGTAAATCACATTGTCTTTACCCAATAGCTCCGACAAATGATCGAACCCTCGGTTTGCGGTACCCACCAAGTGCAGGTTGATGTCACCCTCCAAGTCCGCCACTCTGCCCATCAGATCCCAGTCAATTCTGTCATTCATGTTTCCTGAATAGATCACATTGAAGGACTGGTCTGAACGCGGCTTCGCTTTCTTGGTGGGCGCATCGCTGGGCAGCTGATACCAGTTCTTGATCACACTGACTTCCGTGCTTGGCTTCACACAGTCTTCGCAGTCAAAGTAGTTCCGGTTATCTTCTGAGTTAAAGACGACGGCATCCGCAGATCTGATCAACGCCGCGTATTGGTAGGCTCTTTCAACCTGTTTATCCCCTCCCCAAGACAGCTGATTGTCAACCACATCAACAATCTTTCGGTAGGGATAAATTACCCTATCGATGATCGAGTAAAATTGAACAATGGGAAAAATAATAAACACCGTGTTTTGCGGAAGGAGCCCATTGTCGAGCAGGAACACCTGCATTTTTCCCGTGATATATGCAGAGCGACTGATTCTGAGCTGATGATGTTCTACGCCACCCAACTCTAAACCGATTTCTTTTTTATGCGCTAAGCTGACGAGGGAACTGTGTTCTGAGTTATAACACTTTTGGTTGTTTTCATAGTTCTTATACGTATGATCGTGCATCATTTCGAGGATCATGACGCGATGATCGGGGTGTGATGTCTTATACGACCGCGCAATTTGATCCACCCGTCTGCCGTAAAATCCTGAATCGTGCTGCTTCCACAACAAGACCAACGATTTGACACCCTCTTTACTTTTTTCTTGCGAGTATTTTGGTAGATTGACAAATACCTCGCCGGCTCGGGGAGATTTTTTGGCGTCACTCAAAGCATGCTGAAACGTTTCGTAGGCAGAATCTATGGTGAATTCTTCCGGCAGCTCGATCGCCCCACGATGTTCACAGGCCAATTGCAGATTCATGGCAAAATTGTCTGCATCAAAGAGATACACACCATTGACCCCTTCCAGGTCCGCCACACTTTCTGAATACGGCACTAAAGCAGGCTTGCCCACGGAGAGCGCGTCGCCAATTTTAGAGGTAATTTGGTATTTGGTGACTTCTGAATCAGCCCCACTTCCCGGGAATCCCGTGAGAATGACATCCATCTGCGACAAAATACCCTGCAGTTCGCCGACCGGGATATCTTGCTTGATGATCACATCGTTCTGAAGAAGCTGCTCCACCAGCGCCTTTGGCTTGACGTCACCATACACATGCAACTGGACTTTTTTACCCGAAGCCCAAGAGAACGCTTGCACGGCCCGAGAGGCTTCCAGCAGGCGTTTATGGACACGCACCGTCCCGACAAAGCACACCTTAATCACATCTTCAGAGTCGGTGTCTGCTTCGACCACGCCCGTGTAGGCTTCTCTGACATGCCTCACTTTCAGTGCGGCAAAGTCTTCTTGTAAGGTCACAGACGCGGCGGTTCTCGTTGGGATTTTTTTGGTGAGATAGCGCGAAATATTGATGGTTGGAAAACCATACGACTTATCCATTGAGTTTTTGCTTTTGCTGAAGTGCTCTTCATTATCATCAAAATCCAGGATAAGAGACGTCTTCTCATGAGCCACTAAACCAGCCAACTCAAAACTGGGGAAGCGAGGCTTGCAGATCCACACCGTGTCAAAATTGAGTCCCGATTTGCGGATCGCATTTTCGTAGAGCTCTCGATTTTCCCAAGGAATGCACAGCATCGTGACATTCGTGTTCTTCAGCGGGGTCCAGAGCTTGCCACCAAACTCGCTGAAATAGTAGGTGATCAACACGGTCGGCTGCTTGGACGAAACCACGTCGTAGAGTACTTTTGCGCGGCCTATGGGGTTATGCGAGCCTTCCCAGCACGTGATGGCGACCGCATCCTCTTGCTTTGAGATGGCCAACGCTTCGTTCAGCTGCGTGATAAAATTGCGTTCATTCCAGTCCGAATCACACGTGACGCTGTCAAGCAGCACGAGTTTTTCATTTACAAAGGCAAAGAGCTCAATTTCAGCACCGCGCTTCACGCCTCCGATATCAAACACAAACCCCGTATCGCAATCGACATTGATCTCTTCTTGAACGTCAGGTCGGGGCAACGGGTATTCGTATTCAAAGACCGGGCTGCCATCCACAAACAACATGGGGCGAGATGCCTGATCAGGCGCCAGCATCCATCCGGACACCTTGCCGTTTTTTGCCGCATCGAGGTGTCCAATAATTGACCCTTTCATACCCGGCCACACACCAATTATTTTGACTTTCTCTTCTTCCGCAGCGCCGTCTACTGCTTCTAAACGCATATTGTCTTGACTCGAGTCTTTTTTTGCCGGCTCGTTGTGAGCCTCACCAGATTCACGTTGCTGCCCCCTGAGGGATGACAGCGTCAGCCCATCACCGTGAGTGTCCGCTTCGATCTTCACGACGTGGTCAATTAAGGGGGGTAAGCCACCTTGCTTGCCGACGGCGCCCGTTGTATGGAAATTTTCTGAAGGCTTTCGGCCTTCCTGCCAACCGACCGTCAAATAGTGCTCAATGGGATCGGATTCCGCGTCGGCGACATCGGGGTAGGTTTTTAAGTACCACTCATTGTCCATCTCGTCTTTGAGATAGAGACTCAAAAACGGCAAGTTGTCTTGGACATTGGTCAGCCTGGAAGAGATGGCTGTGGCTCTGCCCTCTTTGTATCCAGACACGATATAGTGAACAAATGGGTTGATGTCTTCGGATTCGACATCCTTGTTTTCCGTCAGATAACGCTCGGTAGAGAACTCAGGACTCGGGTCGAAGCCTTGCTTCCAACCTTCCTGCATATAGTGATTAGCGATGTCGACCGCAGTGATCCCCTCGCACGCCAGCTGTGCCGTGTAAAATCGCTTATCCATAAACGAACTTACCAATTTTATTTGTCCTTCGAGTTCAGGATCATCTTTGCGTTGCGTCGCCAATTGCTCATGCATTCTGGACCTCTTGTTATGCGGTAAAGTTTCTGTCCTGCAATTAGCAATTAGCAAGTTACAAGCCACAAAGAACCCAATCCCTGACTCAGGTTCGCCTACGTTGTGCACTGCACCACCCGAGTGCTTTTTTGAGGAAAAGATTCGGCGACTGACAGCGAAAAAATGCGTCGTGCACGTCCTCAGTCACGGCTAGCCCAATCGCAGCGTCATAAAGGGATCGCTGGCAAAGCGAAAAAAGGCTGAAGACGATGCATTGACGATTGTGGCACCCGCAAACACATCTCTTGGCCCGAAATAGCGCTTGGCTAACGGCTCGCTCAGCTAATAGACTAAGGGTATTTGCTATCGCAAACTCCATGCCCCAAGCTGACACCGACGACTACCGACGCCTGCTGTTAAAGGATGTCCCCCTGATCGATACCCGCGCACCTGTGGAGTTTGCACGTGGGGCTTTTCCACAAGCATGCAACCTGCCACTGATGGACGACGAACAGCGTCACCAGGTGGGCTTGCGGTACAAGCAAGCGGGCCAAGATGCCGCGATAGCACTCGGCAAAACCCTGCTCACACCCACACTGCGCGCGGCCAGAACTCAAGCCTGGGTGGAATTCTCCCAAACGCACCCCGATGGCTATCTGTATTGTTTCCGCGGCGGGCTGCGATCACGCATTACACAATCGTGGCTGCGTGACGCCGGCGTGCATTACCCGCGCGTGGTCGGAGGCTACAAAGCGCTGCGCCGCTTCTTGATCGACGCCTTCAGTGCCGCCGTGGAACGGGCGCCCTTGGTGCTGTTGGGCGGCCGCACGGGCAGCGGCAAGACGCAGCTGCTGACCAGCCTGCCCCACCACGTGGATCTTGAAGCCATCGCAGGCCACCGAGGCTCGAGCTTTGGCCACCTCGATGGCGAACAACCCACGCCCATTCAATTTGAAAATACGCTAGCGATCCACTGGTTACGCGCCATGGAGGACAAGCCGGCGCCCTTAATGGTCGAAGCCGAGGGTCGACTCATCGGCAGCCTCTGTCTGCCCCTGCCGCTGTGGCAGAAAATGCAGGCAGCTCCCTGCGTCCTGCTCGAAACGGATCTCGCGCAACGCGTCAGCATCGCCATTGACGACTACGTGGTGGATCTCACCCGACGTTTGCAAACCTTTCTGCCACGCGACGACGCCATCACGCATCTGGGTGAACGGCATCGACACAGTCTCTACCGTATTCGCAAGCGTTTGGGTGGCGTCCGCTATGAGCAGGCACGCAAACTTTTGGATGCCGCCGTGTGTGCGCATCGAGATCACGACGCGCTCGACGGCTACCGACCGTTTGTGGCCTTGTTGCTGAAGGACTATTACGACCCCATGTACGACTATCAACTCAGCCAGCGATCCACGCGTGTCTTGCTGCGTGGCGATGCCGAGACACTGCGCGACTGGGCCACAACATCCAGCCCGATTTCCTCGTTACCATCCATCGCCTGAATAGACACCCACTATGGACGAACAACCCCTTTTACGCGACCTCGTGCTGCTTGGCGGCGGCCACGCCCATGCCGTTGTCATCAAGCGATGGGGCATGCGCCCACTGCCAGGCGTGCGCGTGACCCTCGTCTCCCAAGACGCGCTGACCCCGTATTCCGGCATGCTGCCGGGCTTACTGGCAGGACACTACTCACTGGCAGACACACACATTGATCTCACGCGCCTCTGTCGCTGGGCGGGTGTACGCTTTATTGAAGCGCGCATCACCGGCATTGACGCGGTGGACAAACGCATTGACCTGGCTGACCGGCCATCACTGGGTTATGACGTGCTCTCTGTCGACACCGGCTCAACCCCTGAGCTTGATGCCGTGCCCGGCGCGCGCGAGCACAGCGTTCCGGTCAAGCCCGTCTCACAGTTCTACGCACGCTGGCAGGCACTGCTCGCGCGATGCACACAAGATGCACGCGCACTCGACATTGGCGTGGTCGGCGCGGGTGCCGGCGGTTTTGAACTGCTACTCGCCATGCACTATCGACTCTTGCAGGCGTCCGCAGACGTGAAACACCGGTTTCACTGGATTGTCGCCTCCGACCACGTACTCAAGGGGCACAACGCGCAGGTGCAACAGCATGCGGTGCGCGCATGCGCGCAACGGGATATCCGCATCCACTGGCAGTTCCCGGTCACGCGTGTCGATGCTGACGGGATCACGGGCCCAAACGATCAGTCTATTGCGCTCGATGAAATTGTCTGGTGCACCCAAGCCAAGGGACCGGCGTGGTTAATAAACAGCGGGCTCGCCCTTGATGAACGCGGGTTTCTCGCCGTGAATGCACAGCTACAGTCTGTCACCGCCGAGGAGCTGTTTGCGGCCGGCGATATCGCGACGCAAATAGACGACCCTCGACCCAAAGCCGGAGTATTTGCTGTGCGCGCGGGGCCAGTGCTGTTCGACAACTTGCAACGCTACCTGTGCCAGCGCCCACTCAACGCCTTTAAACCGCAACAAAAATTCCTCAGCATCCTCGCCACCGGCCAGCAAAGCGCGATCGCGAGCAAAGGACGGTTCAGTGCCGCAGGTAACTGGGTATGGCATTGGAAAGATCGGATTGATCGGCGCTTTATGCAAGCGTTCTCCGATCTCGCGCCCATGTCACCGTCGCAACACCGCAATAAGCAGGCGCCATGCGCACTGACGGACGAGGGCGAGTCTGCAGCACCGCCCATGCCCTGCGCCGGCTGCGGCGCCAAGGTCGCGGCGGATACGCTCGCGAGCACACTCGCCCAGCTGCCGCGCACCCGCAGTGACGGCGTCACAAACTCGCTCGACACCGCCGAAGACGCCGTGGTGTTTGAGCCGGGCGAGCGCTATGTGGCGCAGAGCGTCGATCAGCTGCGCAGCTTTATTGACGACCCCTACCTCTTCGCGCGTATTGCCGTCGTGCATGCCATGAGCGACCTCTACGCCAGCGGCGCAGCACCGCATTCGGCGCAGGTCATGGTCACCCTCCCTTACGCCAGTGAGTCTGTGCAGGTGCGCGAGCTTGAGCAAGTCATGCAAGGCATTGCACATCAAGCGTTTGCTGAAGACACCTTGCTCAGTGGCGGTCATACCAGCGAGGCGCACGACTTAACCCTTGGTTTGGCCGTGACCGGCTTACTGGCGAACACCCGCTTCGCCAGCAAACGCGGACTGCGCGCGGGCGATGCACTCGTGCTGACCAAGCCCATCGGTAGCGGTGTGATCCTTGCCGCTCACATGCAAGCGCGCTGCCCTGGGCCCGTACTCACGCAATGTCTGCAGCAGATGTTGGTGTCCAACCGCCAGGCCGCCGACATTCTTCGGCAGCACCAGGCGTCTGCCATGACGGATGTCACGGGCTTTGGTGTGCTTGGACACTTAGATGAGATGCTCAGCGCATCCGGCGACGCCGGATGCACACTCGCATTGGACCGCCTACCGTTGATGAACGGGGTTGAAACGCTGTCTGATGCCGGGTTTAAAAGCACACTCTATATAAAGAACGCGCGCGCTGGGCAGCAGCCGGACAAGCATTCAAGCATCGCGTCACACCCGCGCTATCCGCTCGTGTATGACCCGCAAACCAGTGGTGGACTGCTCGCCGGCGTGCCTGCTGCCGAGGCGGCGGACTGCATCAATGCCTTGCACGCCGCCGGCTACAGCCACGCGGCCTGCATCGGGGAAGTGCTCGCGCTCAACGACACCGGCGATGCGCGCATTCGCGTTATCGCATCTTAAATTAGCGGTTGAGCGTCGCGGCCGGCACACGTGCCGCTTATTCAGGCTTCAGGTGATCGCGGTAGAGCGCGATCTTTTCCACGTAGTGCGCGGCGTTATCGAGCAGACCTGCCTGTGCATCAGCGTCAAGCATACGACGCACCTTGCCCGGCGAGCCCAAGACCATGCCGCCATCAGGCACTTCCATGCCCTCAGTCACCAGCGCGTTGGCGCCGATTAAACACCCTTTGCCGATACGCGCGCCATTCATCACCACGGCATTCATACCGATGAGCGAGCCGTTACCAATGGTGCAACCATGGATCATCGCTTTATGACCCACAGTGACATCTTGGACGATGTGAATGGGATAACCCGGGTCCACGTGTAAGACCGAACCGTCTTGAATATTGCTGCGCGCGCCGATTTCTATCACATCGTTATCACCGCGAATCACAACGTTAAACCACACGCTGGACTGCTCGTGCAAGATCACCGACCCGATAACGGCGGCACTTGGCGCAATGTAGCTGTTCTCATGCCGCGTGATACGCCGCGTGTCTAATGTGTAAATCATGCTCTACTCACCCCCAGAAAAGGGCTTCGATTCTACTGCCGGCTTATGGGTGAATCCAAATAACCGTGCACGTGACCACACACGTGATACAATTTGTAGACACAAAACCATATATTTTGTATCATTTAATTCCACCTTGACTGATATGCCGAGTTTACCCATGAGCCAGCCACATGAAGAACGCTTCATGCAGAAGATTGACGCCGAGGAAAAAATCGAGCCGAAAGACTGGATGCCAGCCGCCTACCGTAAAAACCTCATACGTCAAATTTCCCAGCACGCCCATTCCGAAGTGATCGGTATGCAACCGGAAGGCAACTGGATCACGCGCGCGCCCTCTCTGCGTCGCAAAGCCGTGCTCCTGGCCAAGGTTCAAGACGAAGGCGGACACGGACTGTACCTCTACAGCGCGACGGAAACCCTCGGCATCACGCGCGATGAGTTGATTGAAGCACTGCAGTCCGGCACAGCGAAATACGCCTCTATTTTTAACTACCCAACCCAAACCTGGGCCGATGTCGCGGCCATTGGCTGGTTGGTCGATGGCGCCGCCATCTGCAATCAAGTGTCTCTGCAGCGCACGTCTTACGGCCCCTACTCTCGCGCCATGATTCGCATCTGTAAAGAAGAGAGCTTTCATCAGCGACAAGGCTATGAGGCCATGCTCGCTATGGCCCGCGGGTCAGCCGAGCAGAAACAAATGGCGCAAGACGCACTCAATCGCTTCTATTGGCCTGCACTGATGATGTTTGGCCCCCATGACGCCGAGTCTGCGCACTCTGCACAATCCATGACCTGGAAAATCAAGCGCGAGACCAACGACGATTTGCGACAAAAATTCATCGATCAAACCGTGCCACAAATCGAATTCCTGGGCCTGGACCACCCTGATCCCGAAATCCAATGGAATGAAGAGCGCAGGCACTACGACCACGGCGAGATTGACTGGGAAGAGTTTTACAACGTAATCAAGGGCAATGGCCACGCTAACCGCCAAC
The DNA here is from genome assembly GCA_003511825.1 of Gammaproteobacteria bacterium. Taxonomy (GTDB): domain Bacteria; phylum Pseudomonadota; class Gammaproteobacteria; order Granulosicoccales; family Granulosicoccaceae; genus UBA7957. The sequence goes on from DOIU01000175.1 coordinate 10,199, forward strand.
GACTGAGTCACCACATCCATGCGCACGAGGAAGGCCAATGGGTGCGCGACGCAGTCAATGCCTACAATAAAAAACACAAGGCGGCACGCAATAAAGCCGCCTAGCATACAGGTAAGAGACCATGCAAAACGAACACGAACTTGAGTTGTTCGAGGTTTTCGTACGCTCTAAACGCGGCCTCGACCACAAACACATCGGCAGCCTGCACGCCGAAGATCATGAGCAAGCGTTGGAATACGCCCGCGACTGCTACACCCGTCGCAGCGAAGGCGTCAGCATCTGGGTGGTGAAATCGGCCGACATCTGCGCCTCACAAGAAGATGACAACGATTGCTTCTATGACCCCTCTGACGACAAACCCTACCGGCATGCAACCTATTACCAGCTGCCGGACGAAGTCAACAACATGTAGCGGGATGCACATGAACGAGACAACACACAACGAACACCTGATTGAGTACGTGAAACGCCTGGCCGATGACGCCTTGATTCTCGGCCACCGCATTTCCGAATGGTGCAGCCACGCGCCATTTCTCGAAGAAGACATTGCGCTGGCCAATGTGGCGCTGGACTATATCGGCCGATCACGCTTGTATTACCAATACGCAGCCGCCCTCATCGGCGACGATACCAGCGAAGACGATTTGGCGTATATGCGCGACCAGCGCGATTTTCACAACCTCTTGATCGTCGAACTGCCACGCGGCAACTTTGCCTACAGCATGGTGCGGCAGCTGATCATGGATGCCTACAACACCGAGTACCTGGACGCGCTGCGTCACTCACGCGACACCACACTGGCAGCCATCGCTGAAAAGGCCAGCAAAGAGACGCGCTACCACTTGCGCCGCAGTCGCGACTGGATTCTGCGCCTGGGCGACGGCACGCCTGAAAGCCACGACAAAACGCAAGCCGCGCTCGAAGAATTGTGGGGCTACACGCATGAGCTGTTTGACCTCGACCCGGTTGAAACCGCGTTGCTTGAGGCCGGTATCGCGGTTGATACACCCGCGCTGAAAGCGCGCTGGTTGTCCACCATCAGCACCACTCTGGAAGCAGCCACCCTGACACTCCCCGAGGACGACTGGGCTGTGCGCGGCGGGCGCACGGGCTACCACACAGAAAACCTCGGCCACCTGTTAACCGACATGCAATCGGTGCACCGCGCCTATCCGGGGCAACAATGGTGAGCGCGGTCATGGACAAGCCTGACACCGGCTGGATTGAACGCGAAACCCGCCGCGCACATTCCGATCTGCCCGAAATCTGGACCTTGCTCGACAGCGTGTGCGACCCGGAGATTCCCGTGCTGTCGCTGTTTGATCTGGGCGTGCTGCACGATATTCGCCAGCTCGGCGGCTGCATCAAGGTCAGTATCACGCCCACCTACTCGGGCTGCCCGGCACTTGAGACGATGCGCGACGATATTCTCAAGACCTTAAGCCAAGCCGGGTTTGAAGATGCTCAGGTTGAAGTCTGCCTCTCGCCGGTGTGGTCCTCCAACTGGATGTCGCCGGAAGGTCGTCGCAAGCTCAAAGACTACGGCATCGCGCCACCGATGAAGCATTGTCGCGCCGGTGATACGCCTGACGCCGGCATTGGATGCCCGTTCTGTGGCTCACACAATACCGCCCGTTTGAGCGAATTCGGCGCAACAGCCTGTAAGGCGATGTTCACCTGTGCAGACTGCAAAGAAACCTTCGACTTTTTTAAGAATATTTAGGATACGCGCATGTCCGATACTCAATTCCATGCCCTGCCGATCGCCGACGTGCGCCCTGAAACAGACACCGCTGTCTGCGTCACCTTTGATGTGCCGCCACAGTTGCGCGAGAAGTTTCGCTTTACCCAAGGCCAGTTTCTCACGCTCAAAGCCACAATTGATGGCGAGGACGTGCGCCGCTCGTACTCGATTTGTTCAGGCGTGCACGACGATACCCTGCAAGTCGGGATCAAGCGGGTGCGCAACGGTCGCTTTTCCAACTATGCCAATGATCACTTTCGCGCGGGCGGCACCGTGGAGGCCATGGTCCCACAAGGAAGCTTTTACACGCGGCTGAACAAAGACAACGCCAAAAACTATATGTGTATCGCCGTGGGCAGTGGTATAACGCCGATTCTCTCCATCATGAAGACCATTTTGGTGGAAGAACCCAGTAGCCAGGTCACCCTGATCTACGGTAATCGACGCAGCAACTCGGTGATGTTCAAAGAGGCGTTGAGCTTCTTGAAAAATCGCTATATGCAGCGCTTTCATTGGATCAATGTGATGAACTACGAGGACCAAGGCGCGGATGTCTTAAACGGCCGCATCGACAACCGCAAGGGCGCCGAGTTGATCAAACGTCACCTGATCAACGTGCGCGATACGGATGACGTCTTTATCTGTGGCCCGGAAGCAATGATGTCGGAAGTGTCGCGCGGCTTTCGCGCCGAAGGCCTGAGTGACGAGCAGATTCACTATGAGCTGTTTGCCAATTCATCCGCTGACTCGCAGCGCATTCTCGAAAAGTCCCAGCAACGTAAAGCTGCCTTTGGCGAAGACAAGGTCAGTAAAGTCACCGTCATTGCCGATGCCCGCGCCAGCCAGTTTGACTTGACCGCGGTCGGCGAGAATATTCTCGATGCCGGTATTCACAATGGCTTGGAGTTACCCTATGCCTGCAAAGCGGGCGTCTGCTCCACCTGCAAAGCCAAACTGGTCAAGGGCAAGGTTGACATGGATATCACGCACGGCCTTGAGCAGCACGAGATCGACGACGGTTTTATCCTGAGCTGCCAGGCGCACCCCGTCAGCGAAGAGGTTGTAGTGGACTTTGACCAGCGCTAATCGCAGCGCGCCATGCAGCTTATCGCAGTGATCCCTTCAGCGCTTGGCGGATAACGTCCTCAGTGCTCAGACCTTCGGTTTTCACGGCCGCCACCAATTTCGCGGCCTCGGCAGGCCTATACCCCAACGATTCCAGTGCAGCACTCGCCTGAGCGGCGGCATTCGCCGGGATGTCTGCGGCGGCACTGAGCCCGGCTGGCGACGAGGCCATAGCAGGTGCTGCTGAGGCCTCGGGCAGCTTGTCTTTCATCTCAACGATCAGACGCTCTGCCGTCTTTTTGCCCACGCCCGGTAGCCGCGTCAAGGCAGTTGCGTCTTCTGCGAGTATGCACCGTGAAAACTCATCCGCATCCATCCCCGAGAGAATCGCCAGCGCCATCTTGGCGCCAACGCCGTTGATCTTAATCAGGGTGCGAAACAGCGTCCGCTCCGACAGGCTGGCAAAGCCAAACAGCAAATGCGCATCGTCACGCACCACCAAGTGCGTGTGCAAAACGACCTCGGCAGACTTGTCCAACGGCAACTGATAGAACGTGGACATCGGCGCTTCAATCTCATAGCCCACACCCGCGACATCGAGCACCATCGTTGGCGGCGTCTTGTCCACTAATGTTCCGCGCAATCTACCTATCATCGTCGTCGAGATCTCCGTCTGCGGGCAGCGGCGCCCGGTATTTGCACACTGTTGCGGGAGTGGCCGTGACAAATCGCCGTCGCCAGCGCATCAGCGGCATCGGCCTGCAGTTTTTGCGTAATGCCGAGTAATGTCCCCACCATGTGTTGGACCTGTTCCTTGCTGGCGCCACCGTGACCGACCACCGATTGCTTCACCAGTCGAGGCGTGTACTCGCACACCTTCACCCCGTGCTGCACCAGTGCGCAAATTGCCGCACCGCGCGCCTGCCCCAGCTTCAGCGCAGACATGGCGTTATTGCTCATAAAGACCTGCTCAACACCCGCTTCGTCGGGCGAAAACTCTGTCACCAAGGCGTCAATCTTGTGGTAAATAAAGCCGAGTTTCTCAGGCAGGTCATCACCGGCGACGCGGATATGCCCGTGGTCCAGATGAAACACGCGAATACCGTCGGTTTCGATCACACCATAGCCGGTGACCACCGACCCGGGATCTATGCCCATCACACGGATCATGGCGTTCGCCATCCTGATGAGTCGGTCAGCTTAGGCAAACGCATCGTCCGGGAAATCAGCATTGGAATAGACGTCTTGCACGTCGTCCAACTCTTCCAGGGCGTCAATCAGTTTGAGCAGCTTTTCGGACTGCTCCTTGTCGAGCGCCACCTCGGTTGAGGCACGCATCGTCACCTCCGCATGCGCAGGCTCGAATCCACCGGCCGTCATGGCTTCCTTCAGATCGACAAAATCTTCGGGCTGTGCCGTCACCTCGATAGAGCCATCCTCTGCCGTGACGACATCTTCCGCGCCGGCGTCGAGTGCGGCTTCCATAATGGCATCTTCGTCTGCGCCCTCGGCATAATTAAGCACGCCGATTTTCTCAAACAAATAGGCGACGGACCCGTCTGTGCCCATATTGCCACCATACTTGGTGAACGCGTGGCGCACTTCAGCCACGGTGCGATTGCGATTGTCAGTCATGCAGTCAACCATGATCGCAACGCCCGCCGTGGCGTAACCCTCGTAGCGGATTTCCTCGTAGACCACATCTTCGAGTTCGCCGGCACCGCGCTTGATGGCACGATCGACGGTATCCTTGGGCATATTGCCGCCCAAGGCCTTATCCACCGCGAGTCGCAGCCGCGGATTTGAATGCATATCAGAGCCACCCATTTTGGCGGCGACCGTGATTTCACGGATCAGCTTGGTAAACAACTTCCCGCGTTTGGCATCCTGCGCTTTTTTACGGTGCTGGATGTTTGCCCATTTACTATGACCTGCCAT
>DOIU01000470.1 GCA_003511825.1 Gammaproteobacteria bacterium
CAATGATGAGTGCGGCAAGGATCAATACGGTCGCAAGTAAAAGGCGTTTGAGGCGGGTTGCGAGCATGGGTAAATGACCTAGGGCAATGGGGGACATGGATCGCGCCTGCATTGTAGCGTTTCTGATCCGGGACGCAACTGTCTCGACAGCTTGCGCGGTTTTGCTAAACTGCGTTTTTTTATTGCCAAGGCAGTCGCATGCACCCGAAATACCACGATGTTCTCGACCCGGCCTATTTGGCCTATGCGCTGGATGTGGAGCGCAATAGCGCGGGGCCGACGGGTGACTTGGCCCTCTTGCGCCAGCAATACCAAGAGACCTCCCATCGCCAGCGGCCCGGTGACTATGCCGATCTGCATATTGATGACAGTACCGTGACAAGTCGTGACGGCCGGCCCATTGCCGTGCGCGCATACGCCGCACATCAAAAAGCAAGTCAGTCCCTCACCATGTATGTGCACGGTGGCGGCTGGGTGCTGGGTAATCTCGACAGTCACGATGACATCTGTGCCGATATCTGTCGTCAGACAGAGAGTACGGTGTTAGCCATTGACTACCGCCTCGCCCCTGAGCACCCCTTCCCTGCGGCTTTGCATGACTGCATCGATGTGCTCAATGCACTCACAGTGTCAACGAGTGACCGGCTTGCGAAACTACAGCCTGATTCGCTGGTGCTGGCGGGCGATAGCGCGGGCGCTAATTTGGTCACAGCGGCGTGTTTGAGCGGGGCGTGGCCGGCCAGTGATGTCTTCAAGGGCTTGGTGCTGTTCTACCCTGGCCTGAGTGCCAATGATGCGTTGCCGGCGTTTCAGGAGCACCGTGAAGCGCCCTTGTTACCCCAACCGTTTTTGGATTTTTTTGTTCACGCCTATCTCCATGGTGGCACCATTGAGCCCACGGTGTTGACGTCACCCCTGCTGGCAACGGATTTGTCAGCGATTCCGGCTTGCCATATCGCCGCTGCCGAGCATGACCCCTTGCGCGATGACGCCATCGTCTTTACCGAAAAACTGCAGGCTCAGGGTATTGCTTGCTCGCTGGACGTATTGGCCTCCTTGGGGCACGGTTTTTTGCGGGTGCGGCGCAGCAGCGAACCTGCGCGCACGGCCTTTGAAGACGCGTGTAAGGCCATGATGGCGTTGCACACAGGTCAGTTTTCAACAACTTACGGGTCTGGCGGCGCGCCTTGATGGGTGTCAATCCCTTGAGATGCGTAAGCGTCTAGACTGATAATGATTCTCTCTTTCTAGGAGGGCTGTGCGATGTCCTACAAAACTCTGCTTGTTTATGTCGGTGCCGCTTCACAGGTGCCTCCCCTGCTGCGGGTCTGCCAACATCTTGCGGCTCAGGGTGACGATGTCCGTGTGATGGGCTTGCATGTGGTGCCACAGATCCCCGTCTACCCGGATATGGCCTTTATGGTGACCTCCGAGATGGTGGATTTGCAGCGCAATGCCTTGGTGGAAAAATGCGAACAGGCGGCCGCAGCATTTCGCGATCAGGCCGAGCAATTGGGCTTGGATTGGCAATGGCGAGACTGTGATGCCAACGGCAAACTCGTGGCGGATCGCGTGATGGAGCAAGGGCGCTCTGCGGATCTGATTATCGGCGCGCAGGAAGACCCTGAGGCCGATAATGAGTCACAACAAGGCGTGTTGGAGCACGTGCTGATGCGGGGCGGGCGACCGGTCTTGCTGGTGCCTTATGCCGGCGAGGTGACCGTCTTGGGTGAGCGCGTGGTGCTGGCGTGGAATGGCAGCCGCGAGTCTGCTCGGGCGGCATTTGACGCATTGCCGGTGTTGCAACAGGCCAATACTGTTGAGCTGTTATGGGCAAAGCCCGCTGATGTGGAGGAGACAGACGTCGCGTTTGACGACATCGTTGAGTCGCTGGCACGTCACGGCGTTGCTATAGAGAGTCATCAGATGGATCAAACCGACCGCGTGGTCGGTGGTGACATTCTCGCGCGGCTGGATGCGCAAGGGTGTGATCTATTGGTGATGGGCGCCTATGGGCATTCCCGATTCCATGAACTGGTGTTTGGTGGGGTGACCAGGCACGTGTTGCAGCATATGCGCGTGCCCGTGATGATGTCTCACTAGCCGCGCGGCTTGGCGCGCGGATAGCGTTTAGAAGTAGTCGTCGTCGAGCTTGATGTGCGGCTGGTTGCCGTTGCCGGTGGCGGTGCGCACATGGGGGTCACTTTGGCACGGTAGCGGCAAACCAACCGCGAGCGCTGCCTCAAAGACGGTGCCGATGGCGACGTTCGCACGCCCCCCCTCGAGGGCGCCCACGGTGTAGCGGGTCACACCGATGCGTTCGCCAAGCTCCACCTGAGACAGGTTTGACTCAATGCGTGATTGCCGAATGCGTTCACCCAATTCGAGCAGCAAGCGGCGCGTTTGTTCGGATATTTTCATGTGGGGTTCTCGTTGTTTTTAGGCGTTGTCATAATCTCTTTAATCAAATCGCTGACGGCTTCCAGACCGCTATCCGGCGCGGTTGGCCGTTGGCGTGGCAGCGCGACCAGGTCCGGGATATCCGCTACCCAGTTGCCACGCGCAAAGTCCGCTTCGCTGTAGCCGATGCCACGCAGATTCGCTTCGATAAAAGCCGCCACGGGGGCGGATTCCCGAAACGCATCGCGGGTCACGTACAGCATCGGTAAGCCGGCCCGCCAGGTTTCGGCGACGGTGCTGTAGCCCACCTTCCCGACCACGGCGTCGCAGGCGTTGAAGTAATCGGGCAAATACGTGTTCGCATCATTTTTCATACTGATGATGTTGCCATCCCGTCTCGATGCTGTCGCGCCTGTGACGATGAATTGGATCTCGCTCAGACGCCGCAGCTGCGCCATACCGGGCGTTTCTGCAGCGATGCCGCCCTGTGTCACCATCACGACCTTATCGTCTACCGAGAATCCCAGCGACTGACGCACGGCAGCACTGTCGCGTCGCGGTTTGCGGCTCAGCGGGCCCACCACGCGCGCATTCGGGACGGTGGTGTCACACGCCGGCTCTGCGGTCACCCGCCAGCTTGCCGTGCGGTTAATCGCGGCCATCTCTGCGATGAGCGGGCGGTAAGCCGGGGCACTGTCCACGTAGTTGGCGTAAATCCAATCCCAAGTAAAGTTCTCAAGCAGCAGTGACGCGATGCCGGCCTCAGCGGCGACGCGTAAACCCAGGGGTGACACATCGCACAAGACCAAGTCTGTATCTTCTTTTTTTAGATGATCGACAAGGGAATGCAAATGATCCGCATCAAATGCCAAAAACTCGCGTATCGGCTCGACGGAACCTGCCACATCACAGTGCAGAGGCGAGTGTTGTAACAGCCCGACATCGGTCTCACAGGCATGATAGGTAAAGGGCACGGTGAGCGATTGGCTGAAGAACGCTGGCGGTGTTTGGGTAAACAAGGACAACGTCAGCGTTGGCAGCTGGCGTGACAGATGATCGAGCACGGCGCAGGTACGCGCAGCGTGCCCAAAGCCATGAGAAGAAACAAAGCATGCGATATTCACGGGAGTCTCGCCAATGGACGACACTAGGTCGGCAGTTTGCCTTGTGCAAGTTGTGGCAAATCGCCTGACAAGCCCATGGCGTAAGCCATCGTAAATCGCTTCACGGGCATGATGCGATCCGCCGCAGTCAGCGCCAGGCTGCGCGCCAATTGCAACGGTGGCGAGGACTCCCGAAACGCGTAGTAAAAGGCATCCATGCTGCTGATCATTAACTGGTTGTAGCCTCGGCGTGCGCGTTCGTAGCGGCGCAGGGCAGCATGATGGCCGATGTCGCGGCCTTGGCTGTGTTGTTGCAGCAGTTGCTCTGCCAGTTGTGCGGCATCCATCAGGCCCAGGTTGACGCCCTGCCCCGCTTGCGGGTGAATGGTGTGGGCGGCGTCGCCAATCAGGACCACGCGTCCCGCCAGGTAACAGTGTGCGTGCGACTTGATCAGCGGGAAGCTGCCGCGATTTTGGACAGCGACAATCTCCCCCAAACGCTCGGGAAAGGCGTCGACAATCGCGTCTCGCAGAGCGTCGTCAGACAAGGCTTCTAACTCAGCCACGGTGTCGGGCGTGTGGTACCACACCAGCGAGCCGTGCTGGCCCGACAGTGGCAGAAAAGCTTGTGGCCCGCTCGGTACGTAGCGTTGCCAGGTGATGTCTTGCTGTGGCAGCGCGGTCTCGACCGTGGCGACCAGCGCATGTTGGTCGTAGGGATGCTTATCGATGCCGATGTCGCTCAAACGACGGACGCTGGAATTGGCGCCGTCTGCGCCGACCAACACGCGCGCTTGGAGCTGCGTCCCGGAGATCAGTCGGACGCTGACCGTGCTGTCGTGTTGTTCCAGATGTTCGACGCGTTCGGGGCTGAGCCAGGTGATGTTGTCTAAGCGTTTGGCGACCTCGACCACCGCGAGCTGAATAACGCGGTTTTCGATGATATGGCCCAACACGGGCTGATACAGCTCACCACTGTCAAACAGGGTTTGGCCGCCTTTTTCGCCATCCCAGACCAGCATCTGTCGGTACGGGCAAGCGCGCATCTTGCGCATGGCTTCCCAGGCGCCGATCGCCTCAAACATGCGCTGCGAGGCGATACTCACCGCGCTGACGCGCAAGTCGTGCGGTTGTTCGGGCGTGAATGCGTCGGGTTCACTCGACTCAATCAACGCAATGCGCAGTGAGCTGTGCCCCAAGGCTGCGGCCAAGGTCGCGCCGACCATGCCGCCGCCGGCGATAATCACATCGAATTGTGTGTCCATAGTGCTAATGGTTGTGTGCTGAGCCTCTGGCCAATGTACTGGGTGACGGTGAGTAATCCGTGCGGCGCCAGCCTTGTGGTGTCCAATCAATCTCAAAGGTCGGCCAGAAATAGTATTCGGGCGCCACGCTGATTATATCACGCCGACCACTCATGCTGACGGTTGTCAGGCGGGCATATTCGTCTTGCGGAATGTGTCGAACGCGCGCCAGGAACTCATCGAGATTGTGGATGGGCTCACCGTTAACGGCGGTGACCAGGCGATTGCGGTAGAGCCGATCCCACACGGCGGGTGAACCCGGCTCTGTGTGGGCAATGTACACACCGGGCTCGCGAATGCCGGTGTACAGTGCAATCTCGCGATGCGGGTTTTGGAACAGCGCCCCCGCCCAACTGACCGCGCGTCGTGTGCCGACGCCATCCAGCAATGTGGGCAGGCATTCCAGGGATAATACCTCCCCTGCGCGCAGGATTTCGAGCGTGAGTGTCGGGTGCTGGCTCAGTGCCTGAGCGGCCTGCAACTCGCTGACGATTTCGCCGTTGATGCTGAGCAGAATGTCACCTGCCCGCAAAATCCCTTGCGCGGCGGAGCCCGGCACGATTTGCTCAACATAGAGCACGCGTCGGTTGGCGGCGTCCAGTGCGGCAAAGCGTTGTAACCAATCATCGCCAAGGCCGAGCTCAATCGCCTCTGACAGCGATTTATAATACAAGCGTGCGTCAAGCGTATAGTAGCCGGCATTCTCGCGGTAATTGTTCAGCGTTTCCGCGACCAGCTGAATGGGGATAGCCCATTCTGCCTCTGTGATGTCTTTACCGTCTTGGACGGCAAAGGAGGTCCATAGCGCGTGGATGACGCCGTCAGCGTCCACCACCGGCCCACCGAGTGACGGTGGCAAATTGGCGGCGCTGTAGGCATCCAGCGGCAATTGTTGAAATCGGGGCAAGCGCGGACGTTCCAGCGCGATGCTGACGCGACTCAGATTGGCCAGGCGGTTGAACTGATAGGTCCCATCCTGGCGGTACACCAGCCGGAAGAGATCGTTCGGCAAGGGCGTGTCCGGGTTTGCAAATTTGACGCGAGGCACGGTCACATCGCCCAATGCG
>DOIU01000242.1 GCA_003511825.1 Gammaproteobacteria bacterium
CGGGTGCCACCGCAAACCCCCGCCGGCTGACGTATGGCCCCCCCGGTGTCCGTGCCGGTGGCCGCCGGCGCCAGACCTGCCGCCACCACGGCGGCACTGCCACCGGATGACCCGCCCGGCACGCAGTCTGTGTTCCAAGGATTTTTCACCGCGCCGTAGTAGCTGTTTTCGTTGGACGACCCCATGGCGAACTCGTCCATATTGGCTTTACCCAGCATGACCATGCCCGCTTGCTTGAGCTGGGTCACCACCGTTGCATCGTAGGGAGCGATAAAGTTATCCAACATGCGCGACGCGCAACTGGTCTTGACACCCTCGGTGCAGAAAATGTCTTTGTGGATGAGCGGAATACCGCACAGCGGCCCGACCGAACCGGCGGCGCGCTGCACATCCGCTGCGCGCGCAGCGGCAAGCGCTCCGTCGGCGTCGACGCTGATCAGCGCGTTGAGGCTTGCGCCCAACTGCTCGATGCGGTCGAGATAGTGTTGTGTGAGAGCTTCACTGGTGGTTTCGCCACTGGCCAGCGCGCGACTCAACGCCGCGATGGTTTTTTGCTGCATGATCTAGGGCCTGTTAACACGGGTTGTAATAGGAGGACGTGCCATGTCTGATCATTCAATCACTTTGGGGACCAAATACAGGCCGTCCTCGACCGCTGGGGCAGATTGCTGGAATTGCGCGTGCTGGTCGGATTCAGTCACCGCGTCCTCGCGCAAACGCTGCACCGCCTCCAGCGGATGCGCCATCGGATGTACGCCTTGGGTGTCAACGGCATCCATTTGCGCAGCCAACTGCAGTACGTTTTCCAGATTGGCGGCATACTCGGGCAGTCTGTCGTCGTCAATCGCAACTCTGGCCAGATGCGCGATCGCTCTGACATCGTCCGTCTCAAGACTCATGAGGTGTCTCCAACGTCATGTGAGTTAATCGCCGGATTATAGCGCGAACTGTCGCAAGCGGGCGAAACTGTTTTCACCAACGACGACGACGCTGGAATACGTGCTCAAGCCTGATGGTTTGCAGCCGCTCACACCGATGCTAGAATCGCGCGTTGGCCCGAGACTTGCCCCAACTCTTCTTTACACGCTACCGAGACGACGCTCCCATTATGTTACCGAAACGACTACGTGGACTCTTTTCAACGGATTTATCCATAGATTTGGGCACGGCCAATACGCTCATCTATGTCAGGGGTCGCGGAATCGTGTTGGATGAGCCCTCGGCTGTCGCCGTGCGCACAGACCTCGCTCAAAACGGTTCGCGTCGCGTTGAGGCCTACGGTGCCGAGGCCAAACAAATGGTCGGGCGAACACCTCAGCATATTAAAGCGATTCGCCCGATGCGCGATGGCGTGATCGCGGACTTCAGTATCACCGCCAAAATGTTGCAGCACTTTATCAAAAAGGTGCACGACGCCCGCTTCTTCCGTCCCAGCCCACGCGTGCTGGTGTGTGTGCCTTGCGGGGCCACCCAGGTAGAACGACGCGCCATCAAAGAATCCGCTGAGGGCGCGGGCGCACGCCAAGTGTTCTTGATTGAGGAACCCACGGCGGCGGCCATCGGCGCCGGCATGCCGGTGGAAGAACCGCATGGCTCCATGGTCCTCGATATCGGCGGTGGCACGTCTGAAGTGGCCGTATTGTCGCTCAAGGGTATTGTCTACTCCGCGTCGGTACGCATTGGTGGTGACCAGTTTGATCAATCCATTATTGACTATGTGCGACGCAACTATGGCACCCTCATTGGCGAGGCTACCGCTGAAGCCATCAAACACGAGATCGGTTCGGCCTACCCCGGCAAAGAACTGCTGGAAATGGAGGTGAAAGGTCGCAATCTGTCTGAAGGCGTACCGCGCTCGTTCACATTAAACAGCAATGAGATTCTCGAAGCGCTGCAAGAGCCGTTGTACGGCATCGTTGCCGCGGTGAAGAAGGCATTGGAGCAAACGCCGCCCGAACTCGGCGCCGATGTCTCTGATCGCGGTATTGTTCTCACCGGCGGCGGCGCACTGCTCAAAGGCATTGACCGGCTGCTGATGGAAGAAACCGGCCTGCCAGTCTTAATCGCCGAAGACCCACTCACTTGCGTTGCACGCGGCGGTGGACGCATACTGGAACTCCTTGACGAGCATGGGCGGGACTTCTTCGCCGTCGAATAACCCGAGGGTGCTGTCGTGAAGCCGATTTTTCGACGTTCGCCAACCCTCACCATCCGCTTGATGGTGTTTGCCGCCTTGTCGGTCGGCTTTATGACGCTCGAACACCGCAGCGAGAAGTTGCAGTTGGTGCGCGACTTTTTCGCCCAGTTAGTGTACCCCGTACAGTACTTGGTCACCCTGCCGAGCCAGGCTTACGACGAGATGGCCAACGTCTTCACCTCGCACCAACAATTGCTGGCTGAAAACCAGCAACTGCGCCAGACCCAAACACTGCTGGAATCCCGTTTGCAAACCTTCAATAGCCTTGCCGCCGAAAATCAGCGACTGCAGCGTCTGTTACACGCCTCGCGCAAGATTCGCCAGCGGGTGTTGGTGGCTGAGATGCTCGCGGTTGATCTCGACCCTTATCGACAAAAAGTCTTGGTGAACAAAGGCAGCCGTGACGACGTGTACGTCGGGCAGCCCGTCATCGATGCGAAAGGCATTATGGGCCAGATCACGCAAGTTTCTAAGACATCAGCGACCGCATTACTCATCTCTGACCCCAGCCACGCAATCCCCGTGACCGTGGTGCGCAATGGCTTGCGCTCGATTGCCAACGGCATCGGCACGCCCAACCTTATTCGCCTGGACTACATCCCGGGCAATGGCGATATCGAGGCCGGTGATATGTTGGTATCGTCCGGGCTCGGTGGGCGATTCCCTCGCGATTTGCCGGTTGCCACCGTCACGCGTGTAGACCGCAAGCCTGGTAAGCCCTTCGCGCAGGTGTTCGCGCGCCCGGCTGCCTCATTGGATCGTGGGCATCAAGTGTTGCTGGTCTGGAAAGACGAGCCCGCGCGCGATCAACACCACCGTCCCGAGGTCATCCCCGAATATCCGACACACGGCAAACTGCATTGGCCCAGCATTGAACGGCTGGCGGCTGAACACTCAGCCCATCCGCTCACGCCGTGGCTGTTGTAAATCTGCGTAACATCTGGCCACTGCCGGCCACGCTGCTGGTCGCGATGATGCTCACACTGATGCCGCTGCCAGACTGGGCGCGCGCCATCCGTCCGGACTGGCTGGGTCTGTTGGCCATTTTTTGGAGCATGGTCTTACCGCGCACGTTCAGCATCGGCTCTGCCTGGATAGTGGGTCTGCTGCTTGATGCCATCATCCAAGCCCCGTTTGGTCAAAACGCGCTGGGGCTCGTGATCATCGTTTATATCACCTCGCGCATGAACGAACATCTGCTGTCAGCGCCTCTGATTCAGCAAACGATGTTCGTGTTTATTCTGCTCCTGACGCGACAAGTCCTCACGGTGTGGATCAACGGTATCAGCGGCCATTTGCCTCCCACTCTGACGCTATTGTGGTTGCCGCCGCTGCTGTCCGTGATCCTGTGGCCCTGGTTGTTTATACTGCTACGCAACCTCGCACGCCGCTACCGGATGATATAGACAATGCAAGCCGTATTTCTCGACACCCAAACCCTTGGCCAAGACATTGATCTGCAAGCACTGGATGCCTTAGGACTGACCTGGCAACACTTTGACAACAGCCAACCCGACGACGTCGCAATGCGGATTCGCGACGCCGAGGTGGTGCTCGCCAACAAAGCCATCATTGATCGCGACGCCATTGCGCAGGCCAAGCACCTTAAACTGATCTGCATCCCGGCAACCGGCACCAATAATGTTGATTTGCAAGCCGCTCGTGAACGGGGTATCCCGGTTTGCAATTGCAGCGGTTATGGCACAGCGGCGGTCAGCCAGCATGTGTTCAGCTTGATCCTGGCGCTCGGTGTGCACCTGTTGGAATACCATCGCGCCGCCATGGCAGGCCAATGGGGAAAGAGTCCGTTCTTCTGTTTACTCGACTACCCCATTACCGAACTCGCCGGCAAAACCTTGGGCATTGTCGGCTACGGCACCCTCGGGCGTGCCGTGGCAAAACTCGGCGAGGCATTCGGGATGCAGATTCTGGTTGCCAACCGGCCAGGTGCAGACACCGTTGCCCCGGATCGTGTGCCACTCGATAACTTATTGCCGCAGGTGGATGTCCTCAGCTTGCATTGCCCACTGACGCCCGACACGGAGAACCTCATCGGCGCCCGCGAATTGGGCTTGATGCGCGATAATGCGCTCTTGATCAATTGCGCACGCGGCGGGGTCGTGGATGAGCACGCCTTGGCAGACGCCCTGCGCGCCGGCACCCTGGGCGGCGCAGGCGTCGACGTTCTCACCGAAGAGCCGCCGATCAACGGGAATGTACTGCTCGATCCGACAATACCGCGACTGATCATCACACCCCACAGCGCCTGGGGGAGCCGCGAGGCACGACAGCGGATCGTCTCCATCACCGCTGACAATATTCGCGCGTCTCTTGCGGGACAGCCACAGAACGTCGTCAATCCTTGACGCCAGAGGCCTTAGCCATGCATGACCGAGTCACTCGTCTGGAAGAAAAGATCATGGAATTGGAACACAGCCTCACGCAGCTGAACGATGTCATCATTGACCAATTCCGCGCGATCGAAAAACTGCAGATTGCCAACCAGCAACTGCAAAACCGATTTGACAGCCTGAACGAATCCCGCATCCCGGATGAGCAGGACGAACGTCCGCCGCACTACTGAATCGTGGCGCCTAGCACCAAGGTATCGCCGTCTATCCGGTGCGGCGGTACAACGAGGTTTTTCTGCGCCTGCTGTTGGCGATAGACCCGGCCTGCAATGTCATAACGCGAGCCTCGGCAACTGTCGATAAAGCCGCCTGGCCACGTGTGTCCCTGAAACGCTTGTTCGTCGGGCGGCAGATACCGCACGGGGCAACCCAAGTCGGTACCGTAGGCGATCGCAACGAAGTATTGGGCGGTGGCCGAACGCAGTGTCTGGTCGAAACTCGCAGGCTGCTCGGAAGCTTTTGACACGGGGTCGCGCAAGGTTGATTCTGGGATCTCTGCCAGGGCGTCCAGCAGCGCGGCACCGCGATACAAGACCACAACCGGCCGCCCTCCCCAGTCAACCAGCGTGGCCTTACCCACCGCCAGGGTCGCCAGAGAAATACGCGCCGTCTTCAGGCGGGCCTTGGGATCAGACTGCGTGGCCACAAAGCCGATGCCCACCCATACAATCCCGGCCAGAACCGAGTAGGCCATCAACTTCACCCCCACACGCAACAGAAAACGGCGGCGGCGCGTATCACCGGTTGACGTCATCAGGTAAACTGCCTAGCGTTTGATTCATCGATCGAGCGTCAATGCCCCCCACATCTCACATTGCTGTGATAGCCACTGACCCCTCCCTGGCCGCTGAAGCGGATCTCGTTGCCGACACGCTCGCCTTAGCGCGACACGTGCAGCCACAACCCGGGACTGAACTTTACCTGATTATCTCGCCAGACGGGCCTGGGCTGCAACTCACCGCCCCCGCCAGCGGCGTGGTACGCGTGGATTTCACACAGGGTCGACTGGCGCATCGTCGCCGCTTTGGCGGGGGCGAGTCCCTCGCGCGAGCCTGCGCGATCAACCCGTCAGCACAGACGCGTGTGATCGATGCCACCGGCGGATTAGCACGCGATGCGTTTATCCTCGCGAGTGTTGGCGCCAGGGTCACGCTGATCGAGCAGTCGCCGGTCTTGTGCCATTTAATACAAGCGGCCATCGAGCATGCACTGTGCAAACCCGAGACCGCCGACATCGCCGCGCGCATGCGCCTGCACCAGGCCGACGCGCGCGCAGCGCTGCAAGCGCTATCAGCGGCGGAGCAGCCCGATACGGTCTACCTGGATCCCATGTACCCGGTGCGGCAGAAAAGTGCCCGTGTGAAAAAAGACATGCAAGTGCTGCATCAATTGATCGGTCCAGACATGGACGGTGTGGGGCTATTACAGAGTGCCTTATTGGCGGCGCGCAAACGCGTGGTCGTTAAACGCCCGGCAAAGGCCGAACCGCTGGCTAAGACACGCCTGATTGGCGCCGTTCGCTCAGGCAGTACCCGATTTGATTTGTACGCGCCCTATGCGTTGGACGCCACGCACACGTCTGCCGAATACCCCTGAGACGCGCTCACTGGTGTTCGATGAGGTGCGGTTCGCCGATATGAAACCCCTGGGCATAATCGACATCAAGATCGCGCATCCGCGACAGCAAACGCCCATTCTCGACAAAGGTCGCGACGGTTTTCTTGCCCAGTGTGCGAGCGATCTCATTGATGGCCTTGACCATCGCATGATCGGTGGCGTCGTCCAGCACGTCACGCACGTAGAGTCCATCAATTTTAACGTAGTGCACAGGCAAGTTACGCATATAGGCAAACGACGATAAACCGCTGCCGAAATTATCCAGTGCGACTTTGCAGCCCAGCTCGCTGGCGAGCGTGACAAATTTGGTCGCGCTCGACAAATTGGCAATCGTTGAGGTCTCAGACAGCTCAAAGCAAAAACGCTCGGCCGGCAAGGGGCTCTGCTGAATCTTTTTGAGCAGCGACTGCGCAAAGACTTCATTGGCAAAGGAAGACGCGGAGAGATTGATGCTGCACATGCCGAGTTCGTCAAAAACGCGCGGGTTTTGCACCAACCAGGCCAGCGTGGCATCCACCACCGTCTCGTCCAATCGGGTCGAGATGCCGTAGCGCTCCGCTGCGGGCAGAAAGGCGGCGGGGTTGACCAGCGTATTGTCGGGATTGCGCAGGCGCATCAGGATTTCAAAATAGGAGCGCCAGTTTTTCTTCAAGGGCAGGATTTTTTGGTAGGCAATGCGCACGCGCTGCTCGTTGATGGCGGCATTGATCTGATCCGCCCATTGCATTTCGCCCTGGCGAACACTCTTGGGTAAGTCATTGTCTTGATACACCACCACGCGATTGCGCCCGGCATCCTTGGCGAGGTAACACGCCATATCCGCCGCGCGAAACAGCGCGTGAATGTTCTCCCAACGCTTGTCCACCAAGACCAAGCCAACACTCACGCCCACCGAGAAGCGATTGCCCTCCCAGAGGAAATGAAAGTTCTCGACCTCACTGCGCAGCTGATCGGCCAAACGCAAAGCTTCACTGATGCCACAGTTGTACAGTAAGACGGCAAATTCATCGCCGCCGATCCGCGCCAGTACATCGCTTTTACGGACTTTGGCCTGCAAGGCCACCGACAGCTGGCGCAGCAGCTCGTCGCCGGCCAAATGGCCACAGCTGTCGTTCACGACTTTAAAGTTATCCAGATCCAGGAAACAAAGCGCATGCGTATCTTGCGCGTTGCGTGCACTGTGGATGGCGTCGCGCGCGCACTCCTCAAACTTGCGCCGATTCACCAAGCCGGTCAGCGAGTCGTGGCTGGCTTGGTACGCGACCGACTCCACCAGCTTGTGTTTACCGGTGATATCTCGGCCTGTGCCGCGATAGCCCGTGAATTGGCCGGTGTCACTGAATACCGGCACGCCGCTGTAACGGATCACGCGGATATTGCCGTCAGGATGCACCCATTTGAACTCAAAATCGCCAAAGCCTTGGTGATGCAGCAAGCGATCCAGCTGTTCGGCCCACTGGTCGTCGTTGTTCGCATGCTCCTGCTTTTGCATCAGCTCCTGGCTGTTGCGCCCTAACAGACGGCTGATCGGCATGCCGAGCGCGGTCTCAAACTCCTGCGACAAGTAGGTAAAATTCAGATCGGCGTCCATTTCCCAGAAGAAGTCGGCCGAGGCTTCTGCGTAGTGCTTAAAACGCTGCTCGCTCTCGATCAACAACTGCTCGGCCAGTGCCTGCTCCGTATTGTCAACAAAGCTCAGTTGCACCGCCTTTTCGTTGAGCCAGGTGACCTCGCGCGCCCAGGCATTCAGCACCACCGCTTGCTTGTCGCCGCGTATACCTTGAATTTCGATGCGCGGCGGCAACTCTGACTGCCTGCGCGCCATCGGCAGACGCAAACCGCTGCTAAGATCCAGCCAAGGCTCAAGACGAAACACAGCCGTCAACACACTCGCACGCAGCAAGGCTTGCGGCGACTTGTACCCCAAGATCATTGCCGCCGCGCGGTTGACGTACACCAGCTTAACACCCCGACACACCATGGCCCCGTGCGGCAAACTATCGAGCAAGTTCTTGTAGTCAGCGCCTTGTGGCTTGCGCACGACATGCACATCACTTTGCCGATGTGCAAGCTGGTCGTGGAACATACCGTCTCGGTAGTACTCTCGCTTGGACGCCGCGGCGGCGGCGCCGGCCTTGGGCACAATGCGCATATCAATGCCGGACACAACACGATCGGCCGCTAATACAGGCTCTCGCACCAGCACATGATGCGGTACCCGGCCATACCGCATGGGGCGCGTCGCGGATTTGGCATGAAGCACGACATCCGACTCCGTCTTTAGCGACTCCATCGCGATATCCGCATCAAACAGCTCGATGTCCGTCTTGCCGATCATGTCGTCGGGCGAATTGAAGCCCATGGCGTTGGCAAAGCTGGTGCTGCACGCGAGGTAGACGAGATCGGTGTCTTTGAGTGCAACGCAATCTGACGGCATGTTTCTAGTGGTGTGTTTGGCCATTCACAAGTGACATCGGTTGACAACAAGTTGTTGTTTTCGTGGTTACGGGCCCGCGAGGCGTCTACAGATGGCACGTTGGCCACTGAGAGACGGTGCCTTGCGGTATCAGCCTCTTCGCTGACGACAAACCTTGCCGGTGCCTGTCCTTTTGCTTTGGCATCAGGTATTTTGCCGCGTCAGGCACTGGCAATTTTAGATGCCGATCACAAAACGGTATTTGTGCCGCCGCGCCGATACCGCTTCGTCAGATGCGATTTGGGATTCGGAGACGTTATGCGCGCACAACTCGACTTCTATTTTGATTTTTCATCGCCCTATGGTTACCTCGCGAGCGAACGCGTTGAAGCCTTGGCGCAAAAACACGATCTGGACCTTCAGTGGCATGCTATCGCACTGGGGTTTATTTTTCCTCTGACGGGCCAGCAACCCGTGGTGAATGTCCCATTGATGCGCGACTATTTTCTGCATGACGTGCAACGCTGCGCGCGTGACAACGCGCTGGCATACCATCATCCCGACGTTTTTCCGGTCGGCACGGTGGCCGCTTGCCGCACGTTCTACTGGCTCAAGCAGCATCATCCGGCCTTGCTGATCCCTTTTACCCACGCCGTGTATCGCGCGTATTTCACGCAGGGTGAACCCATCGCCAGCGCCGACGACGTCGCATCCGTGGCCGTCCGCGCCGGGCTGCAACCCGATGGCCTTACACAAGCCAGTCAAGACCCGGCCGTGAAAGCGGCCACCAAAAACGCCATTGATGACGCTGTAGCGCGCGGTGTGTTTGGCTCTCCCTACTTTTTAATCGGTGACGAGCCGTTTTGGGGCAACGATCGGATTGAGCAGATTGATCGCTATCTGAGCGAGCCCGCATGACGCCAACCCCGCAGTCGCCCGAGAGCAAAGCAAACAATCTCGCGCTACTGGTTTACCTGCTCCAGCTGCTCAGTGTGTTGTTTGGCGTGACCTTGGTGATGGCGATTATCATCAATCACAGTCGCGCCCGCGCCGTCGAGGGCTGCTTGGCGGCATCACACTTTCGTTGGCAAATCATCACGTTCTGGGTGGGCGCGGCGGTGTTCGGCGTGGGCTTGCTGCTGGGGCTGTCGCTCGGTATTTATCCCATGCTGTCGGCGGTTGTCTGGCTGTACTATCGCGCCATCAAAGGCTGGCTGTACCTGCGCAAAAATCGCCCGGCACCGGCTTATTGACGGGGTCGATTAAAACGGATCAATCACGCCGCTGTCTTGCAGCGTGCGAATCTCCTCCGCACTGAGCAAACTACTGAACACTTCGCGATTGTGCGCGCCCAAGGCAGGGCCGCCCCATTGCGTGCCGCCCGGCGTTTTTGACAAATGGGGTGCGATAGCCGGCACTTCTAGCTGCCGCTCGTCGCTGAGTGCGACCGACTCAAACAACCCTCGGGCGCGGTAATGCGGGTCGGTGAACATGTCTTTCACGGAATAAATCGGGCCTGCCGGCACCACAGCCTCATCCAGGATGCGCAATACCGTCTCAGCATCGTTGGCGGCTGTCCAGGCGCTGATGGCGGCATCAATCCCCTGCTCGTGCTGCACGCGGCCTGCATTATCAGCAAACCGCGAATCATGCGCCATGTCCGGCCGCCCCGCAGCCTCCATCAGGCGTACAAACAACGAATCGCCGTTAGCACCGATCACCACGTAGTGGCCATCTCGGCACAGATAGGTGTTGGTTGGCACAATACCGGTGAGCGTCGATCCAGACGGTTCGCGCACTTCACCACCGCCCGAAAACTCGGGTACGACGCCTTCCATCACGTTGAACACGGACTCATAAATGGCGACATCCACCACCTGCCCCGTATCGGCAACTTTGCCGCGCGCGATGATCGCCAACAAGGTACCCATGACGGCATGCAGCGCCGCCAGCGTATCGCCCAAGCTTAAATTGGGGCGCACCGGCGGACGATCGGGAAAGCCGTTGACGTAGCGAAACCCCCCATAAGCCTCGCACACAGACGCAAAGCCGGGCTTACTCGCGTTGGGCCCCGTCTGGCCATAGCCGGAGACACGCGTGACGATCAGCCCGGGATTTGACGCCTCAAAGGTGTCGGGCCCCAAGCCCCATTTCTCGAGGGTGCCGGGCCGAAAATTCTCAATAAGTACATCACTGCGATCAATCAGGCGCCTGGCCACGGCTCTGCCCTGGTCCGCGCGTAAGTCCAGGGTGATGGATTTTTTATTGCGGCCAATGCTGTGCCACCACCAGGAGGTGCCGTCCTTGTCGCGTGCACGCCACCCGCGCAAGGGATCACCTTTTCCGGGCGGCTCAATTTTAATCACCTCTGCGCCGAAATACGCCAACACACTGGCAGCGAACGGGCCAGCAATGAGCTGCCCCATCTCAATCACGCGAATGCCCGCTAAGGGTTTGCTCGTCATGTTCATGCTCTCCAATAACACATGCCAGGCACGCTCCGACTGCGTTGAACGTGCATCAAACCCCAGTCGGCATGAGTGATCTGCAAGCCATGCACGATGTACTTATCAGATCGACAACAGCCCGGCCCGCAGGCGCCTATGCCATCACTGAACAATCTGTTAATTAATTACAGAAAACTACACTAAAATTGTTTAGGCTGCGACTTTATCTTTCACCACTTACCCAGGGTGAGTGACAGCACACGGGCCTGCCAAATCCTTGCGTCAGGCTTGCAGTTAAACGAACAGGTGCGTTGTGACAGAACACTCCGAAAATCAACATGAGCAAGACCTCCAGAAACGCTGCCGAAAACTGATCCATGACCTGCGCACGCCGCTGTTTTGCATTGAGATCAACAGCAAAAGCCTGCAATTGCATATGCCGCAATTGCTGAACGCCTATGCGAAAGTCACCGACGGGGACATCCCCGCCGAGCACCTCGAGGTGCTTGCCGACGCCGGTGATGACATCAAGCAGCAGCTGGTGACTGTCAATCAGAAACTCGACACCATGGTCGAGCTGTTGCGCAACGCGGAATCCCGCGCTTCGCGCCGCGATTTGCGCAATATACAAAGCGACGTCAAGCTGAAGTTTTCACTGGACGCCAATATTCGCGTGCTGCTCGCCGAGGATGAAGCCATCCACCGCGATATTGCCAGTAAAGTCTTATCAAATATTGACTGCCAATTTGACGTCGTCACCCATGGCCTCACCGCCGTTGAAGCCGCTGAGAACCAGCAGTTTGATTTGATACTGATGGATTTACAGATGCCTGAGATGAGCGGAGAAGCCGCCACGCGAGCCATTCGCCAACTCAGCCCCAGACATCAGCAAATCCCGATCATTGGCTTGTCCAACATTGAACCGCCCGACACCCAAGCGTTCTTTGCCATGGGCTTTAACACCTTCTTATTGAAGCCGCTTAAACTCGCTGCGTTGACGAACATGCTCAGACAGCTCGATGCGCTTTGCAAACCCTAGCGTAAAGGTTGTCCCGTGGCCTGGCTCACTCGCGACCTCAATGGTCGCTCGATGCTCATCGACAATGCGTTTCACGGCGCGCAAGCCAACACCGCTGCCAGTGGCTTTTTGGCTATCAGCCTGCGACCAGAGCGCCCGCTGCTGCTCTATTGACATGCCGCAGCCGTTGTCGCGCAGACTCACCCAGACCCGGTCATTGGTTTGACCACCCGCGACGGTGAGCGTCAGCGGCCGGTTCGGCAGTTGGGCCTCCACCGAGTTTTTGATCAGATTGATGAACAAAATTTTGAGGTCGTTGATATCGCCGACGACCGCCGGCAGATCACCCATCTCAAAGTGCACATCACTTAAGTCGCGCTCAAACAGCACAATGCAGCCGCGAATCACATGCTCAAGCGTGACCGGCTTGGTCTGACGCTCGCGTTGCCCCCGCAATATGCTGCTCATCATACTGACCAACTGCGTGCCGCGTGCCACTTGCTCCAGAATAATGCGATGCTGCTTCTCGCGATCGTAGAGGTCGTTAGACACGACACCATCGATGATAGACAGTGGCGCTTTAATGTCGTGGTGGTATTGATTCATCAACTCAATCAACGACATCGTCTTCTGCGCCTCGTCCAGATCATCGATCAAGGCATCGTGTTCGATAATGCGTGACAGTGTCGCGGGCAATTCCGTCATCAACCATTGCAGCAGCTGAATATCGTCGTAACGAAAGTAGCTGCGCTTGTAGGACAGTGATGGGCCCACGACCAACAGAGCCATCAATCGCCCTTCGTAGAACAAGGGCAGACAGACAATCGCCTCACAGTCTCGCATCACACGGACCAGCGGTTCCTCTGCCTCATCAATCATGATGAGTTGCGAGCCATCCTTGGCCAACGCGGGGAGATCCGCCTGACTGGGCATGGCCAGCACCTCACCATCGATCCGACGCAAACTCCCCGACGATCCGTCCTCAGGCACCCGAACAAGCAGAAACTCGTAGCGCTCCAGGAGCATCACGCCCTTGAGGTAGTGGTCCAACACTGCCCGCAGGTCATCCATTTCGATGCTGCGTTTAAACGCCCGTTGGGTGGCCCGCTTAACCGAATAGACGTCATAACCACCGCTTAGAATGAGCTTGCGTGTTCCAGGCTGAACCAGTCGCAAAATGTGCGGATACGCCTCCATCGCGAGAATAAGAAAGATAGCGGAAAACACGAGCAGGCTGTTGCCTTGCAGCCATTGTTCGCCCAACTGCGTGACAGCGACATACAAGCCTAAGGTGAACCCCACGGCAAGGACACGCGCAAACAATGCGCTCAAGGCCGAGCCGGCATCCGTGAGGTGATGATTGATGGTGGCATACAGCAGCACAAACACGAAAACCGCGTTAGACAGCGCACCCAATAAGCCTGATAGATACGCACCCACTTGTGCCGCCACGGCGATACTGGCCAAGCTGAACGCGCTGATCCAGCCGAGTGAAATCAGCAGCCAATTGATTCTGCGTCGCTCTCGTTCGGGCACAACCCGTCTCCGAATGAAAGCCAATATCAGAGAGCCCAGCATCGCGAGGAAAAAGATCACCAAGAAAGCGCGATGAATGGCATCAGGCTGCGGCAAAAAACCCGACTGTGCCGGCACTAACACGGAAGGCATCAGCGTGTTGTTGACTAACGCCAGCGCCGCTGCCCCGATAAACCCCGGCATCAGCACCAATCGTTTAAACCACTGGGAGGAAGCACCGCAGATATGCCAGGTCAGAAGGGCCATCGTCACCGGTGCCAAAAACATCCCTATGCGCGTGAGATGAAACCAGGGCGCGAGTGCTTCAACATCGTTCATGCTGCTCAGCAGATAGAGTTCTGTTTGCCACAGCCCCAAACAGAACGCGAAGAACGCGAGCGCAACCGACGCCGGTTGTCATGCCTGGACAAGGCAAACAGCCCGACGACGAAATCGACAATGGCCGTTACGATGTAGGTAATCATCTCACCGGACCAATCCCTTGACCCACCTCATGACGAAAAGTCTACTGATATTGACACACATGACTGCTTTACACCGGATATTACAGATCGCCACACAACTCTCGACTGAAGATCCCTGAAGCAGCCTTGACCTTATGCCATAAGAAGCCTCTTATCATAGACAGGTTTGAACAGGCTAACAGTACAGTTTTGAATACGCGCCGTCGCTTTAGCTGCCGATTTGCTATGGTGATTGCGAGAAAAACTCAGCGCCAAAGACAGTATGTGCCAACACACCGCGGTGATGAAGCGAGATCCAGGCAGTGACTAGTGTGGGCGCTCGTGGCGCACACCGTGGTGAAATCCTTCACCTGCGGGCGAATCCATCACACGATTTTGTTGGGCGAGCGGCCGGTGTTTGCGCACGCCATCCACCTGCGCGATGACGAATGGCAGCGTCTCGCAGAGAGCCAGTCCGCCGTGGCATTTTGCCCCTGCACTAACCTATACCTCGGCAGCGGCTTGTTTGACTATGCCCGCGCCCGATCCATAGGCATCCGAGTTGGCGTAGGCACGGACGTTGGCGCCGGTGACAGTCTGTCGATGCCATGGACCGAGGCGCGCGTGCAAAACGCGCGATCACTGGAGGACAAACTCTTCGCCCTCCTGATGTTGGGCGACGATCGATTGGTGCGGCAAACCTGGGTGCTGGGCAATGCGCAGAAGCGCACCCAAAGTCTCGATTAATTATTAGTTAAACACCTGCTCGCGCGTCGCGAGGAATTCAACATCAGGCCAGCGTTCCTGCGTCATCTGCAGATTGACGCGTGTCGGGGCGAGGTAGACCAGTTCCCCAGCATGATCCAGTGAAAGATTGGCGGA
Source organism: Gammaproteobacteria bacterium (assembly GCA_003511825.1). GTDB lineage: Bacteria > Pseudomonadota > Gammaproteobacteria > Granulosicoccales > Granulosicoccaceae > UBA7957. The sequence goes on from DOIU01000242.1 coordinate 14,968, forward strand.
CGCCTTGTTTTTAAAGTCGCTCAGCATTTTCTCGTCCTCGCACTTTACCCAGCGCGCCTGCTGAGTTGTGGAGTTTTCAAACTGGCAGTCGACGTTGTATTCGTCTTTCAAACGTTGTGCAACGACTTCAAACTGCAGCACACCCACGGCACCCAGAATCAGATCGTTGTTCGTCTGAGGTCGGAACAACTGTGTCGCGCCCTCTTCACAGAGTTGCGACAGACCTTTCTGCAACTGCTTCATCTTCAGCGGATCTTTCAGCACCGCCCTGCGGAACAGCTCCGGGGCAAAGTTCGGGATACCCGTAAAAATCAGCTTTTCCTTGGCGGTAAAGGTATCACCGATGCGAATGGTGCCATGATTGTGCAAACCAATGATGTCGCCTGAAAAGGCTTCATCAACGTGGCCTCGATCTGAGGCAAGAAACGTCAAGGCATCACTGAACTTCACATCCTTGCCGATACGCACATGGCTGGCTTTCATGCCCTTTTTGTACTTACCCGAACAGATTCTTAAAAAAGCAACTCTGTCACGATGCTGTGGATCCATGTTCGCCTGAATCTTGAAGACAAACCCAGAAAACGGCTCTTCGAGCGCCTCTACCGTCCGCGTGGTTGTTTCGCGCGATTGTGGTGCCGGCGCATACTCGACAAAATCGTCCAGCAATTCAGCAACACCGAAGTTGTTGATCGCCGAGCCGAAAAACACCGGGGTCAGCTCACCGCGCAGATAAGCTTCCTTGTCAAACGCATTGCTGGCGCCACGCACCAACTCAAGCTCTTCACGAAACTCCCCCGCCAGATCGCCGAGAATCTCGTCGAGCTTGGGATTATCCAAGCCCTCCACGACTTCGCCTTCTTGTACCTTGCCGCCGTGGGTCGGTGAATAGAAATGCACCGTATCGCGGTAAATGTGGTACACACCTTTGAAACCCTTACCCATGCCAATGGGCCAGGTCACTGGCGCGCACTGGATATCCAGGCGATTTTCCACATCATCCATCAGATCAATCGGGTCGCGCCCTTCCCGGTCGAGCTTGTTGATAAAGGTCATCACCGGCGTGGTGCGCATGCGACAGACATCCATCAGCTTCTCGGTGCGCGGCTCGACACCCTTGGCCACATCGATCACCATCAACGCGGAGTCCACCGCCGTGAGCGTGCGGTACGTATCTTCCGAAAAATCCTCGTGACCCGGCGTATCCAGCAGATTGACAATGCGCTCCTTGTACGGGAACTGCATCACCGACGACGTCACCGAAATCCCCCGCTCCTGCTCCATCGCCATCCAGTCTGAGGTCGCATGGCGCGCAGCTTTGCGCCCTTTCACCGTGCCAGCCAACTGGATCGCACCGCCGAACAACAGCAACTTTTCAGTGAGCGTGGTTTTGCCGGCGTCTGGGTGGGAGATGATGGCGAAGGTACGCCTCTTATTGATTTCATTGATAATATTGGCGTCTGCCATGTATCTGATTTCCAATTTTTACGCGTGTTCGTACAAAAAAACGTTAACTCTAAGCCCTGATATTCAAGCAGTTTGCTAAGGCTTGCAGCCAGCAATTCCTACCATCAAAGCATTGATAAATTCGGACGCCATTCTAGCAAAATGACGCAGGACTATAAATTCAGTACTGCTCTTAGCCTTGCTAACGCCTGCGCATGTTTTTCATTGGGCATCTTCGCCAGATTCATCTGCTTCCATTTAATGGCCGGAAGCTCACTGACGCCGTCCAGATTGAGCAACCTCCAATCCGGTTTAAGATTTTTGAACGACAATAAAAAGTGTTTCTCACTATCCGTTAGTCCTTGGTTTATGAGCTCCACCAGGCGCTCTCTAACGGCCACTAGCTCTTCGAGCGGCACATCTGTCTCGGCCATGTTTGCAAACTAACCTGCATACGTGGCTGATAAATCTTTATAACGCGGTCTGAGCAACTCTGCCATAGGTCGATTGTGGCTTGAGAGATAGACAATCAAGGCTTTGCGTATCTTGTCTGTTAAGCCTTCATTCTCTAAGAGCCACTTGACATCAAATAGGTCTCTTGGATGTTGCCGATCCAGTGCTGCACAGATTTTACCGGCATAGAGATCGGCCAAATCCACTACTGGCACCTCGGCATAACCAAATTCATCTTCCACGGCTGCACAAACCTCCATAAGCTGCGGTTCGTGCACGGTCCCGCGCAATACTGGAGATAACTCTACTGAAGTGGACCCCGAAA